>UWSO01000035.1 GCA_900538385.1 uncultured Porphyromonas sp. | reverse complement strand
CCTTTCGTCCTCGGTTACTTTTTTCTTCTTTCATTGTTGTTGGGGTTGGCTCCCCCAACTGTGTACTATTTCAGGAGAGGACAAGTTGAATCTACGGGTCGGCTGGGAACTTGGGGGTCTGCTTGCTTTTCGGTACTTTTGTAGCAACGCAATCAGATAGCCCCGATGGATAGTCACAGGATTAATACGATAGCAGTGTATGGTAGCCACGCTACGATGCGTCTCACGGACGATGTGACGGCGCTATTGAGAGCGCTGGCGGAGCACGATGTAGACCTATATATAGAGACACCGCTCTGGGAGGCTCTGTCGCAGGCGGGCATTCCTGAGGGATATCCGCAGATGCGATTGGGTGGAGAGACGCCCTATGGCGACATCGCTCTGAGTCTCGGCGGCGATGGCACTCTCCTGAGAGCTGTGCACAAGCTGCGAGATGTGGAGCTGCCTATATGGGCGATCAATTGTGGGCACCTAGGCTTTATGACCGAGATGGAGCCGCAAGAAGCGCTGCATCATCTCGATGATCTGCTGGCAGGACAGTACGATATAGAGACCCGCTCACTGATCGATGTAAGCGTGGCTGGAGAGCATGTTGGCACTGCACTCAATGATCTAGCGGTGCAGAAGCGAGAGACTGGATCCATCATCAAGATACGAGTAGATCTGGACGGTGATCTACTGGCTGAGTACGCTGCCGACGGCTTGGTTGTGAGTACGCCCTCGGGGTCGACCGCTTATGCGCTCAGCCTAGGAGGCCCTATTGTGACCCCTCAGTGTCAGACCCTGCTACTGGTCCCGATAGCTCCCCACACACTCAACATGGCTCCACTCATCTTCCCGGACACCAGTGTGCTGACGATGAGTGTATCCTCGCTACACCCTACATTCTCCATTGTGATAGATGGTAACCTACGGGTTTACGACTGTGGTGTCGAGATTGTCGCCCGCAAGAGCGACAAGCGAGCTCACCTGCTGCGACTCTCGCACAAGCCATACGCTCAAGTAATCCGTGAGAAGCTCCTCTGGGGACGCGACTTGAGATAGAAAGTTTGTTTTTGACTTGGAATTAGCATAAGCACCTAGTTATCAGATTGCTGACTTAGATTTTCTGTAACAAGTGAGGCTCGTTGGAAGATTTTCTTGCGAGAATCTTTTGCCAGAAGAAAAATTTGTATTACCTTTGCATCACAATTGCCCGAGAGCTGAACACTTGGGGCGATTGAGAAGTAGCTGCTGGCCCTTTCGTCTAACGGTTAGGACGTCAGATTCTCATTCTGAAAATAGGGGTTCGATTCCCCTAGGGGCTACAAGTAGATATGAAGTGCTTCGCTTGGAGCGTCTTGCATATCGAGTATACCTAGTAATTAAGTATCACAAGAATGGCAAATCATAAATCAACGCTGAAGAGAATCCGTCAGAGTTCCACTCGTCGCCTTCGCAATCGCTATGCGAGCAAGACGTCGCGTACGATGGTCAAGCAGTTTCGTGCGATGACTGATCGTCAGGAAGCTGAGCAGGCTTTGCCGAAGGTTTATTCTACGCTAGATCGTCTAGCTCGTAAGAATATCATCCATCGCAATAAGGCTGCCAATCTGAAGTCTAAGATGGCTCTTCATCTCAAATCTCTCTAGTCTACGACGACGTATCGCAATACTGTATCAGTTCGCTGAGGATATAACTCTACATTAAGGATACTGGCGCACGATTTGGCCCTTTCGTCTATCGGTTAGGACGCCAGGTTTTCATCCTGGAAAGAGGGGTTCGACTCCCCTAGGGGCTACACAGAGAGCCTTGCCAGCCACCTCCCTTTCCTCTAAGCTGTTTCGCAACATAAGGCTGATACCACATAGCGAGCATATATCACAAAGAAGAGGAGTGTTCTTGGACAAGATCGAGAGCACTCCTCTATTTCTTTTTACGCCGGAGTAGGTTGGTGTGGGTTGCTTTATGTACATTTGTCCACCTCTCTGAGTTGTATCACGACGCATCATCGGAAATCATTATATAGACCCATTACTAAGAACACATGACTAAAGCAGAAGTTGTAAAGAATATAGCTGACACGACAGGCTTAGACAGACAGGAGGTCCTGCAGGTCGTAGAGGCATTTATGGATACAGTCAAGAACGCTATGAGCCAGGGAGACAATGTCTACCTAAGAGGCTTCGGTAGCTTCGTCGTCAAGGAGCGCGCAGAGAAGACTGCTCGTAACATATCCAAGCAGACGACGATCATCGTGCCAGCTCGTAAGGTTCCCACGTTCAAGCCTTCGAAGGCTTTCACAGCCATAATTAAGTAGTATACCAGGGGGTGAGTGGAGGCAGGTAGTTCCTAGGACGACATCGTTTACTCCTTTGAGGAGACTAGCTACAGACCTCTTCACCTTGGATCAGTATAGACCAATTCAAAAGAAACAATTATGCCAAACGGTAAGAAGCACAAGCGTCGCAAGATGTCGACGCACAAGCGTAAGAAGAGATTACGTAAGAATCGTCATAAGAGCAAGAAGTAATAGACGAGCGGTCGCAGAGACCGTAATGTGATCCCCCTAAGCGAGTGCATCGTCTTGAGGAGTCACAGTCTAGAGAGCCATCGTATAGTATGTATGGCGATCTAATCTTGACGAACGAAACGTATCAAGCAAGCCGTCATAACCGACCTCTCGTAGATGAGAGGCTGGTTGTGGTTGGTTTTGTTGCATAGCAACTCATCCTATCATCCTGCAGTAGTCACCCTCTCACGGGCGTCTGACCAAAGCTTGTCGTACAAGTTCGCAGACGTCATAAAGATATAACCAGAGGTGCGAGTGCTACGGCAGCATCTGTAGACCACCCCTCTTTGTGTACTAAGAGACTCTCCAGGAGACTCGAGCGTACATATAGAGACCAGCTACTCCAAGTAGAGGTGTAGCGATTAGGTACTTCGATAGCTCACGAGCTCGGGTCAGTGCAGTGGCACGGCGCAGCTGTGAGATGGAGAAGAGAAGAGGCTGGTCATACTAGACCTCTACACGTTTCCAATCTATTAATGCACAGATTATTTGAGACACCGTGAATAGTGAACTAATCATCGATGTAAAGCCCAAAGAGGTGTCTATGGCAGTGCTCGAAGATGACGAGCTCGTAGAGCTACGGACGGAGAATAGAAATATCCGCTACGCTGTCGGAGACATCCTGCTCGGCGAGGTAGACAATGTCGTCAGAGGCAATAATGCCGCCTTCGTCAACATAGGCCCCATGAAGAACGGCTTCCTTCACTACAATGATCTAGGCAAAGTATTTGGAGCGACAACTCACTTATTAGAAGATATAGCGGAAAAGAAGAAGGTACCCCCCATTGACAAAGTCAAAGAAGGTACCCCCCTTCCTAAGGATGGCAATATCATCAACTCGGGACTCAAGAAGGGAGACAAGATCCTTGTCAAGGTAACACGAGAAGCCTTCGGGACGAAAGGTCCTAGTCTCTCTGCAGAGCTCTCCATAGCGGGTCGATTTCTAGTCTTAGTACCCTTTAGCGATCAGGTAGCCATCTCTAGCGAGATACGCTCGACAGAAGAGCGTACGAGGCTCAAGACAATCGTGCAGAGCGTCATCAAGAGTGGCTACGGAGCCATCATTCGGACGCAAGCTGCTGGCAAGAAGACCCAAGAGCTCGTCGAGGAGATGATGGATCTGATAGACCGATTCGAGACAAGCATCAAGAAGCTGGTTCGTGCTAAGGCGCCTACCCAGATTTATGAGGAGCGCAACCGCGCTATCAACCTCATCCGAGACTCCTACAACAAGAGCTTTACCAAGATCGTCGTCAACGATCCAGACTACTACAAGGAGCTCAAAGGTTATGTAGCCGACATCGACCCAGGCAGAGAGCAGATCGTCACGCTCTATGAGGACGACAGTAAGAAGCCCCTCTTTGACGCTTGCGGAGTGACAAAGCAAAAAAAGACCCTCTTCGGGCGCAAGGTCACCCTACGCAATGGAGCCAACATCATCATCGAGCAGACCGAGGCTATGCACGTCATCGACGTCAATAGTAGCAAGAAGGCTCGCAGGACCTCCGGACAGGAGGAGACCGCTTTTGATGTCAATATGGCTGTTGCCGACCTCATCGCCCGACAGATTAGGCTGAGAGATCTCGGAGGAATCATCGTAATCGACTTCATCGATATGAACGAAGCAGCTCACAATAAGGAGCTCTACGAGCATATGGTGAAGCTCATGGCAAACGATCGAGCCACTCACAAGATACTTCCTCTGAGCAAGTTCGGTCTCATGCAGATCACGCGCCAGCGGGTACGCCAGGCCACCATCATACGCACCGAGGAGACCTGTCCTACATGTCAGGGCACGGGAAAGATCAAAACCTCCATCACCTTTACCGATGATCTAGAGGAGGTCATAGCCCAGCTGACAACTGGCGACAAGCCCATCCGCAACTTCTCCATGCATCTACATCCTTACGTAGCTGCCTATATCAAGAAGGCTCCCCTCTTGGGGTCTTCACTCTTTACTAGGTGGAAGAAGAAATACTCCAAAAACATCAAGCTGATCGAAGATCAAGATGTAGCACTCCTAGACTACAAGATCTACGACAAGGATCGTAATCTACTAGAACCAGAGAAGTGACAACGAGCTACCCACACTCCTTCATCGTGTGGTAGTTCTTAATATAAATAGAAGAGTCCCTACGAGAGCGTATTTGCTCCTCGTGGGGACTCTTTTGTTATTAGCCCTAGTCAGATCTTGCAGCCGCAAGCTTAGCATGACGATAACGGGGATACACGGTACGAGTATCGCTACACAGTGGCTACAAATTGTCTCTTATTACGCCTACATCTCCGATGATTCGGATTCTTCCCGAGGAATTTCCCAAATAGCTCCCGAGGAAATTTCGATTTCCTCGGAGGAACGAAAAAATTCTTCGGAAGAATCAAATGAAACTTCGGAAGAATGAAATCATACGTCCGAAGAAATTTTCCATACCTCGATGGAAAATAAAAAATCCCCACGGAGGAATTTCGAGATTCCCTCCGTGGAGATTGAGTAAAGATTGTATGCGTCAGCCCTGCCCTTCGGCTACTTGAAGGTAAAAGCTTGTAGCTAAGTCTGCTGGTCAGGACGAGCGAAGAGCGCTTTGTAGAGCGTCGAGAGGATCTTGTCGGCTTGGTAGACGGAGGTGACGTTATGCCACTTGACGCTGCGGTGACCCTCACGGGACTCGCGCACTTCGCACGCTTTACCGTAGCTAGCCACGCTCTTGAGGAGTATGTCGAAGGCTTTGCTCTGATAGTATGCCGAGCTGCTGGGCGGGAGGAAGAGGATCATCTGCTCACGACGCAGCGACACCTTGACGATGCCGAGGTGGCTGGCTAGCCGTCGCAGACGTGGCACCATGAGAAGCCCCTTGGTCTGCGGTGGTAGTGCGCCAAAGCGGTCTCGCAGGCGATCGGCAAACGCTTTTAGTTCGCGGTCGCTCTCCAGCTCGTCCAGTTCACGGTAGAGCAAGATGCGCTCGCTGTCTTGCGGGATGTATTCGTGGGGTAGGGAGAGGTCTAGGTCGGTGTCGATTGTGGTATCGGTGAGCGCATTGCCCAGCTCCGCCTGTTGCTCCGTCTGAGCGGCAAAGAGCGCCGCAAAGTCCTCCTGTTTGACCTCCCGTACCGCCTCCTCAAAGACTTTGCGATAAGTCTCGAAGCCTAGGTCCGCGATGAAGCCACTTTGCTCTGTACCTAATATGTTGCCCGCACCTCGTATGTCTAGATCCTGCAGAGCGATGCGCATACCGCTACCCAGGTCGGAGAAGCTCTCGATAGCCTTGACACGCCGTGCGGCAGCCTCCGTGAGGGTGCCTAGGGGAGGGGTGATCAGGTAGCAGTAAGCCCGCTGGCTACCACGCCCCACACGCCCACGGAGCTGGTGCAGGTCGCTCAGACCATAGCGATGGGCGGAGTTGATGAAAATCGTATTGACATTGGGCATATCGATACCGTTCTCGATGATCGTCGTGGCTAGGAGCAGGTCGTACTTGTGCTCGGCAAAGTCTAGGAGTATCCGCTCCGTCTCGCTCGGGGTCAAACGCCCGTGAGCGATCGCTATGCGAATGCCGGGAACGCACTCCTCGATCTGTCCCGCCACACCGTGGATCGACTCGATGCGGTTGTGCACGAAGAAGACCTGTCCGTGGCGTGCCAACTCATAACCAATGGCATCAGCGATGGTCTCTTGTGACCAGCGAATGAGTCGTGTCGTGACCGGCTGACGATTCCGCGGAGGCGTATTGATATTGGAGAGGTCACGAGCACCCATTAGGGAGAACTGCAGGGTACGGGGTATCGGTGTCGCCGAGAGCGTGAGCGTATCTACGTTGACCTGAAGCTTGCGGAGCTGCTCCTTAGCCTTGACGCCAAACTTCTGCTCTTCGTCTATGATGAGTAGCCCGAGCGACTTGAAGGCGACCCCTTTGCCCAGTAGTCGGTGCGTACCTATTAATATGTCTACCCGTCCCTCCGCCAGGTCCGCTAGAATCGCTTTCGACTGCTTGTCGCTCTTAGCTCTTGAAAGATACTCGATACGGCAGGGCAACCCCTCGAGTCGCTGGCTAAAGGTCTGGTAGTGCTGGTAAGCTAGGATTGTCGTCGGCACCAGGACCGCCACCTGCTTGCTGTCGGCGACCGCCTTGAAGGCAGCTCGTATCGCCACCTCCGTCTTGCCAAAGCCCACGTCGCCGCAGACCAGTCGATCCATCGGACGATTACTCTCCATATCCGCCTTGATCTGCTCGATCGCTTTCAATTGGTCGGGCGTCTCCTCATAGGCAAAAGAAGCCTCCATCTCGTGCTGCAGGTAGCTATCGGGCGAAAAGGCAAAGCCGGGCTGCTCCTTGCGTGCTGCATAGAGCGCAATGAGGTCACGAGCGATCGACTTGATCTTGGTCTTCGCGCGCTCTTTCAGCCTTGTCCAGGCACCCGTGCCTAGTTTACTGAGCTGTGGCTCACCCTCCTCTTGCGCCTGGTACTTCGAGAGCTTGTGCAGGCTGTGAATGCTCACGAGGAGCACATCTTTGTTCTGGTAAACCAACTTGACCACCTCACGCGGCTTGCCGTCTACCTCAGTGGTCAGGAGTCCGTCAAACTGACCTACGCCGTGGTCGCTGTGGACGATGTAGTCGCCGGGCGAGATAGCGTGTAGCTCCTTGAGCGAGATCGCCGCATCGGCATTGCGTATGCGGTCACTCTTGAGCTGGTAGTGGTGGTAGCGGTCGAAGATCTGATGATCGGTCAGGAGCAAGACGTCCAAGTCTTTATCCTCAAAGCCCTCGTGAACGACTAGTGGCACCCACTCGGGGAGCAACTCTTCGGCTTCGCGCTCGATGAGGATCTCCTTGAGACGCTGCGCCTGTGCAGACGACTCGGAGAGGAAGAAGCTCTTGAAGAAGCCCCGCTTGCGCACCTGCAACTCCTCGACTAATAGGTCAAAGTGCCGATGGATCAGTAGCTGTGGCTTGGTCGCAAAGGTGATCCGCTGGTCAACGATCGACAGTCCTTTCGTTGGAGTGCCTAGGATCTTCGTGCGCTTCGCCACTTCAGCCGTGAGTTTGTCAGGGGGTAGTAGCAGAGCCCGCATCTCCTCCTGCGTGGCAAAAGCTCCCTCGTACTCTAACTCCAGCTCCGCATCGTAGAGCGCTCTCCACTGCTCAGCGAGCGACTCGTAGCGACTGACCCAGAGTTGGTAGTCAGGGGATAGGAGCGACAAGAGCGAGGTCTCCCCGCCACTGGCATCGCCTTTGATCTGTAGTGCGGGGGCGATCTCGGCACGCTCGCACTGATCCACAGAGAGCTGGCTCTCAATGTCAAAGCGGCGTATGCTATCGATCTCATCGTCAAAGAAGTCGATGCGATACGGATAGGTGCTCCCGTAAGAGAAGATGTCTACAAGACTACCTCGGTAGACCACTTGTCCAGGACTGTAGACGTAGTCCACCTCTTCGAAACCCTCCTTGAGTAGTCGCTCTCGCAGCGTGTCACGAGAGACCACATCGCCTACGCTGAGCGTAAAGCAGCTCTGCGCGACCTCCTGCTGGGAGGGTATCGCCTCGGCGAGAGCTTCGGGGTAAGAGACGATCAGCGGGGTGTCGCCCGCAGCAAGACAGGCGAGCAGTTCGGCACGCAAGACCTCCTGCGCCGGCTCTCGCTGACCATACTTAATATGTCTATTGAAGGCTGAGGGGTAGTAGTAAGCTTTGACCCCTAGAGCCTCTAGGTCGCCCAGCATATAGCCCGCACTATCAGCATCCTCGGCAATCACCAGATAAGGGTGCTCACGCACCAAGGTGGCGAGGATAAAGGCAGGCGCCGAGGCGGTCACCCCCTCGAGCTCTACACAATGATCCTGCTGTAGGGCTTGGCGAAGCTCTACGATGCGCGGGTGATCGTGCCAGAGATCGAGGAGGGGCATAGGGAGAGATTACTTCTGGCGCAGCTGGCGAGCCAGGATCGTATTGCGCATCAGCGTGATGATCGTCATAGGACCTACACCGCCTGGCACAGGCGTGATGTAGGAGCAGAGCGGAGCTACCTCGTCAAAGTCGACATCGCCCACGATGCGAGAGCCGCTCTTCTTCGTTGCGTCGGGCACACGTGTGATGCCCACGTCAATGACGATGGCGCCCTCCTTGACCATCTCCTTCTTGACAAAGAGCGGGATGCCAATAGCCGCGACCACGATGTCAGCCTGACGGCAGATGGAGGCAATGTCCTTCGTACGGCTGTGGCAGATCGTTACGGTCGCATTGCCCTGAGCACCCTTCTGGAGGAAGAGCTGAGCGATCGGCTTGCCCACGATGTTGCTTCGTCCGAGGACCACCACATGCTTGCCCTCTGTGCTAATGTTGTAGTGCTTGAGTAGCTCGATAACCCCCTTAGGCGTAGCAGGTACGAGGCACGGCTCTCCAAGGCTGAGGAGCCCCACGTTGATCGGGTGGAATCCGTCCACATCCTTGCGGTAGTCTACAGCGTGAATGACCGCCTGCTCATCAATATGCTTCGGCAGTGGTAGCTGGACGATAAAGCCATCTACCTCGGGGTCTTTGTTGAGCTGCTCGATCTCAGCGATGAGCTCCTCCTGGGTGATGGACTCGTCAAAGCGCTTCGTCAGAGAGATGAAGCCGACCTCTTCGCAAGCCTTGATCTTGCTCGCAATGTAGGTCTCGCTGGCACCATCATGCCCCACGATGATAGCACCTAGACAGGGCGGGCGCTGCCCCGCAGCGACCATCTGCTGTACCTCCTGGGCGATCTCTTTCTTGATCTCGGTCGCAGTGGTCTTGCCATCTAGGCGAATGAATGATTCTTGTGTCATAGAGTGGTATTTGTATAGATAAATTGTGTTGTTCTACTCTTGATCGCGAGGTGTCAAGCCACCATTGTGACATCTTCCTCCGCAAAGTTGCCGTACAAAGATACCGAAATCTGAGCGATTAACTCGGTCGTAGCCTGCCCGCCAACAGTTTCCTACGGAAGAAACTCTAGTTCCATGCGGGAGAAACTGTAGTGCCAACAGGTGGTGGCACTCTAGTTTCACCCTATTGGCACCAATGTCTCAGGCGCATTGGGTGGTATACTTAAACGAGCGTGGTCGATCCTAGAACTCTAGCCGAGGTAAGATGGATGAAATGATAGCCCGCTCACTGCCATTGCTCTGACCGCTTGCAGGTAATAAAACTATTACCTATCTTTGCAGTAGCAAACGACAAACAGATGCCGACGATCTTCACGCTATATGGGTACCGCTTTATGTTTTACTCAAACGACCACGAGCCGATACACGTTCACGCCATCAAGGGCAACAGTAGAGCCAAGTTTGACCTCTTCCCCACGGTGGCTCTAGTGTCTAGTAGCGGTGTCAAGGCTCACGAATTGAGACTATTGGAGCAGATTGTTGTGGAGAATAGGGAGCATATCATCGAGCAGTGGCTCATTTACTTCAACAGTGACAGACGATATGAGAGAAATTAAACGAGTATGGACGACTCCTACCGCTATATGGGTCGAGGATAAGGAGGGTAATCAGAGGTCTGCAAACTTTGCCGACTACCCCCGACTAAGGTATGCCACGCTCGAAGAGCGGGAGGCATACGAACTAAGCGCAGAGGGCATTCACTGGGAGAGTATTAACGAGGACTTAAGCTTTGAGGGCTTCTTCGATACGAAGGAGTTTACCAGCTTATATCGATTCTTCCAAGCGAACCCTGAGCTAAACGCATCAGCCGTAGCCCGCAGGCTAGGCATCTCGCAGAGTCTTTTTGCGCAGTATATCAGTGGGCGCAAGACTCCATCGAGAGAGCGTATGGAGCAGATACAAGAGGAGATACAGAGCATCGGTGAGAGCTTGCTAGCGGTGTCGCTATAGACAGACGATGCGGGAGCGTCTGGCTAGCGACGCTGGGGGTAGATGTAGGGTCGGCCGGAGGCGGGGGCGGGCTGGACAAGGACGCTAGTGTGGTAGGCCGCCTGGAGGTGCGCCGTGGTGAGGACCGTCTGGGGCTTTCCGTGCGCGAGCAGGCCATCGGGTCCGAAGAGGATCAGTTCCTCGCAGTATTCGGAGGCTACGTTGATGTCGTGAAGGATCATTAGGATCGTCAGCCCCTCTGCGTGGAGCGTCTCGAGGAGCTGCATGATCTCGCTCGTGTAGCCGATGTCTAGATGCGAGATCGGCTCGTCGAGTAGCAGGAGCTGCGGCTCCTGCGTGAGTGCTTGTGCTATGGCGACCATCTGCTGTTCGCCACCGCTGAGTTCGTCGAGTCGTTTGTCGGCTAGTCGTGCGATGCCGGTGCGCTCGATGTAGTGGGTGCAGCGTGCGTGATCCTCTTCGCTGTATCCGATCTGAAAGCGCTTGAAGTAGGGCAGTCGCCCCATCAGGACGTAGTCGTAGACCCTTAGCGGCTGAGGGATGATCTGCTGATTGACCATCGAGATGAGGCGAGCACGCTCACGGAGGGTGTAGTGGGTGAGGGGTTTGTTGAGTAGGCTGACCTTTCCAGAGAGCGGGGGCAGGATGCCCGTGAGGCTTTTGAAGCAGGTACTTTTGCCAGCTCCATTAGGTCCGATGATGGCGGTCAGGGAGCCACGAGCTATGGTGAGGTCGAGAGGACCGATGACCGCCTTGCGCCCATAGCCACAGATGAGCTGCTCAGCACGTAAGATCGTCTGGCTGGTCATACCTGGTGCGAGCGTCTGGTGCGGTGAATGAGGTAGAGGAAGGCGATGCCGCCGATCAAGCCAGTGATGACACCTATCGGCAGCTCGATGGGCGAAAGGATGGTGCGTGCCAACATATCGCAAAGGATGAGGAAGATGCCGCCATTGATGAAGCTCCCGACGAGGAGGACTCGGTAGTCATTGCCGAGGAGGATGCGTGTCGCCTGCGGTATGACCAGCCCGACGAAGCCGATGACGCCAGCGACGGCGACGCAGGCACTGGTCAGCAGCGAACTGAGCACAAAGAGCCACAGCACGACCCGACGGGTGTCGATGCCGAGTTGCTGCGCTTTGAGTTCGCCTAAACGTAGTGCATTGAGCGACTGCACGAAGAGGTAGCTCACTCCTAGGAGGAGTAGGGTGAAGAGGAGCAAGCCCCAGACGATGAGTGGCTTGCTTTCTTGTAGCGAACCCATCGTCCAGAAGATGATGCGGGAGAGTTGCTCGGCACGAGCCACCGAGAGGAGGAGCATGACGCCTGACGAAGCCATGAAGCTGACCATCACACCGACGAGGAGCATGCGCTGTACGCTTAGTCCGTGGCGCTGATAGCTATTGGCATAGACGAGTAAGATGGTGACCAAGGCACCGATGAAGCCAAAGGCGGGGAGCGTCAGGAAGGCGGAGGACAAGCCTAAGACGATGGCGAGCGTGACGCCGAGCGAAGCACCGCCCGAGATGCCGAGGGTGTACGGCTCGACGAGCGGGTTGCGAAAAAGCCCCTGCAGGATAGCTCCGCAGAGGCTTAGCCCGCCACCGATGGAGATGGCGTTGATGATGCGTGGCAGACGTAGCTGCATTAGGATCGTGTACTCGACAGAGGTGGGGTCGGAGAGTATCTCCGAGAGCTGCCAGAGAGAGATGGAGTGCGCCCCGACATGTAGCGACAGGATGGCGACAAAGAGGAGCAGCACCATCAGTGGAAGCGTCCAGTAGGACTTCGCGAGGATAGGGCGGTGAGGCATGGGGGAAAGAACTTTTGCTAGATGAGGGGCACTCTAGGCGGGCGGAGGGGCTCTGACCTTTTACTCACTAAGGTAGTCGGTCATCAGCTGAAGAGCCTCGACAAAGTGCTGTGGCGTGGGTTGGCTGACGATCTCTCCTGGAAGTGGACAGTAAGCCTTTTTCTGTACGGCGGTGACGGAGCGTAGCGTGTACCACGACTTCTCTGATCCGCTCTCGCTGCCATGATTGGTGATCAGGAAGAGTACCTCGGGGTCTTGCTCTACGACATACTCTAGGCTGAGCTGACCATTGCCCGCCACGGTGACGATGTTCGTACAGCCGCTGAAGGTGATCAGATCATTCATATAGGTCGATGTGGAGGCTCCAAAGAGCGGGTCAAAAGCTATCTGCATGAAGGCGCGTGGATGCCAAGGGCGCGCCGCATTGAGCTGCTTGAGCGAGTCGATGCGTTGGTTGATCTCTGCGAGCTGAGCCTCGGCACGATCGCTCGCACCGACGATTTCGGCGATCTGGCGATACTGCTCCTGTATGGCGTCGTAGCTGGCGGGGTTGGTGAACTGAACGACCTCGATGCTGGCGTTCTCTAGGGCGGAGATGGTCTGCGGAGCGGTGAAGTCGGACGCAAAGACGAGGGTCGGACGCTGTGCGATGAGTAGCTCTAGATTGGTCTGTATGGCAGAGCCTACGACGGGGACGCTGTCGGCAATCGCTTTGGTGCAGTAAGAAGTGCAGCCGACGAGGAGCGAGTCACACGAGAGGTCGTAGATCTGATTGGTTACAGAGGGCACGAGCGAGACGATGCGAGGCGCTTGATCTGCGCTCTCTTGCTGACTCGCCTTGTGACAACCGACCAAAAGGGGGAGCAGGAGCAGGAGCGGGAGGAGACGTAAGAGCGGTCTGCAGGACGAAGAGGTTAGAGCGGTCATAGTACGTTAGGAGTGGAGGATAAAGGTGTCGCTGTCGCGCCATACGGGGAACTTCTGCCGAAAGGCTTCCAGAGGCTCCGGCTCTAGAGTGGTGCTCAAGAGCTGGTCCGCGTATGGCTCCGCCTCGCAGATTGGCCGCCCGAGGTAGTCGTAGACTAAGCTTTCGCCTGAGTAGTCGGTGCCAAAGGGATCGGAGCCGATGCGGTTGACGCCGATGACGTAAGCGACATTCTCGATGGCGCGAGCTTGCAGGAGCGTACGCCAAGCGGTGATGCGTGGACGAGGCCAGTTGGCGACGACGAGCAGCAGGTCGTAGTCGAGCGAGCCGTCTGTATGGGTGCGGTTGCGACACCAGACGGGGAAGCGCAGGTCGTAGCAGGTGATCAGCCGTATGCGCCAGCCACGATAGGTGACGACGTCGTAGCCGTCGCCTGGCGTGAGTCGGCGGTCTTCGCCAGCCATGGAGAAGAGGTGTCGCTTGTCCTGCGAATAGATCGATCCGTCGGGGAGCATGATGTAGGCGCGGTTGTAGTAGTGTGTCGGCTGCGTCTCATCGTCCCAGACGAAGGCGGAGGAGGCAATCGCTATCTGATGCTCCTGTGCCAAGATGCGCAGACGCTCTAGCTCAGTCCCCTGCCAGGGACGAGCTGACTGAGCCACCTTGAGGTTGAAGCCCGTGAGCATTACCTCGGGGAAGACGACGAGGTGCGCACTCTCCTCGGCAGCCGTGCGTATGTCCTCCGCCATGAGGCGAAGGTTTGCCTCGGGGTCTGTCCAGACGATCGGACGCTGTGCGAGGACTATTCGAAGTGCTTCACGCTCCATAAGTTGGGTCCGTTACTGCTCGGCAAAGAGGTCAGGCTTCTTCGCCTGGTCGGCGTGGTACTTACTCCTTATATAGCGTATGTCCTTGTCGAGGTCGCCCGTCGGGACAAACTGCTCGAAGATACCAACCCGCTTCTGCTTATAGTCTATGACCGCCAGCTGTATGGGTACACCGGCCTCCTCGGCAATGTGGTAGAAGCCGGTCTTCCATCTGTCCCGAGCCTTACGTGAACCCTCAGGCGTGATCGCCACCGTAAAGTTGTCCTTAGCTCGAAAGCGTGCCACGACCTGATCGACCGTATTGCCTTTGTGGCGGCGGTCTATCGGTATGCCTCCCATCGCTTTAAAGATCCACCCGAGCGGCGGGACAAAGAGCTCTTTTTTCATCAAGAAGTGCGCTCTCTGTCCCACTGCTTTGTAGTATAGCTTGCCCCATATGAAGTCCATATTGCTCGTGTGGGGAGCTACACAGATGACGCTCTGGCGTGGATAACTAGCTGGCTCAAGGAGCTGCCAGCCACACCAGTGCAGTATGAGACGTGCTAGCTTCATATAGCAGACTAAGCCTCGGGAACTAGCAGTTCGTTGCAGAGCTTGCTAATCTCACCTTCGATCTCACTGGCGAAGTGCATATACTCCTCCCGGAGCTTGTTGTAGTAGTTGCGTACGAGCTTACGCTCGCCCTTACCATCGGTGTGCGAGATGCGAGCGATGAAGTCTCTCTCGTTATCGATCACCTTCATGATGAGCTGCTCGATGGCGTACTCACGCTCCTCGGGAGCTACGGAGTAGAGGATAGATAGGTCAAAGAGCATCTCCTCGACCTCTGTGTGTATTGCTTGCTTTAGTTTTCTACGACTTGCCATAGTTAAATTGATTAGTTGGTTCTTAGCTTACGAAAAATATGATGAGCATCTGTGCCGTCAAGACACGGAGGAACATCGTCAATGGGTAGACCGTCGCATAGCCCACGGCGGGAGCGTCCTCCTCGGTGAGTCCGTTGGCGTAAGCGAGTGCAGGGGGATCGGTCATACTACCGGCCATTACTCCTGAGAGGGTGAGATAGTTGACCTTAAAGACCTTCTTGCCGAGGATTCCGACGATCAGCATCGGTATGATGGTGATGATAAAGCCGTAGCCGACCCAGTGATAGCCTCCATTTACAATAGTATCAACGAAGCCATCGCCTGCACCTATGCCGACACAAGTGAGGAACAGCGCAATACCGATCTCGCGGATCATGAGGTTGGCGCTTTGTGTCGTATAAGTCACGATACCAAACTTAGGTCCGAAGTTGCTCAGTAGGATCGCTACGATGAGTGGACCGCCTGCTAGACCTAGCTTGACAGGCTGAGGAATGCCGGGGAAGATAAAGGGAATAGAGCCGAGGAGCACACCGAGTGCGATACCGATGAAGATACCGATCAGGTTCGGCTCGTTGAGATGCTTCTGCGAGTCACCGACCAGCTCACGCACCTTGTTGACAGAAGCGTCTGAGCCTACGACACGTATCTGGTCGCCCATCTGTAGGCGCATACTAGGATGTGCTACGAGATCCACCCCAGCACGGGTCACGCGGGTTACGTTGACACCATAGATCTGACGTAGCTGTAGCTCACCGAGACGCTTACCATTGAGCGTTTTCTTGGTGATCGTGTACTTGTTACTGATGAGGTTTGACCCGGTGGGGATCCACTTCTTACGGTCTATGTCGATGCGTTGTCCGAAGATCGCCTCCGTATGATCCAGCTCATGAGGCTGACCGATGACGAAGACACGGTCATGCTCGTGTAGGATGGTGCTACCGGTAGCTACCGTGATCTCTTGCGTCTCATGATTGTAGTGCCGTGAGACAACAATATCGCCATGCTCGAAGTAGCTCGATAGTAGCTCCATGATGGACTTGCCAAAGATAGCGGGGTTTACCACGACAAAGGACGCTGAACGAGCCGTATGCTCCAAGGCATCATCTTGAGAGATGAAGTCCTGCTCCTCCTTGCGTATATTAACCCGTAAGACGGCGCGTACGACCATCATCGAGAGGATGATGCCGATCACGCCCAGAGGGTAAGCAACCGCATAACCCATCGCTATGGAGGGGTCGGACGTACCCATGATGTCTGTGTAAGTCTGCTCAGCAGCACCTAGACCAGGCGTATTCGTCACAGCTCCCGAGAGGATACCCACCATGGTTGACATGGGCAGATCCGAGAGGTACTTGATGACGATGGTTACGCCCACACCGAGCATGACGACTAGGACGGCTAGTAGGTTGAGCTTCAGTCCACCCTTCTTGAGTGAAGGGAAGAAGCCTGGACCTACCTGTAGACCGACGGCATAGATAAAGAGGATCAGTCCAAATTCCTTGATAAAGTGTAGGACTCCTGGGTCAATCTGCATCCCTAGAGCGCCAAAGAAGATCCCCACGAAGAGCACCAGCGTAACCCCTAGGGAGATCTTGCCGATCTTGATGCGTCCTAGGAGCATCCCCACGGCGATGACTAGGGCTATCAGGAAGACAGAGTGCGCTATCCCCGTGCCGACAAATAAGTTTTCAAACCAATTCATTGTACAATAAGCTTTTTACTTGATGTTATGTAGAGAGTATGTAGTATAATAAGATGCGTGCGTCACAAGAAGCCTCTAGAGGGTAATGGGGATGCTACTTACCCTTGAGTAGCTGGTGATAGGTAGTCAAGTCACCGAGGAGTGACACAGCGCGCTGCGCCACCTTGTCTCGTGTCATATAGTATTCGAGCCGACCCTCGTCGTAGTAGCAGCGTGAGAGGATCTCCATATTGAGGTAATCACGGATGAAGCCCTCGTAAGTCTTCATCAGCCGAGGCGTGTCAGCCTTGAGACTTTTCTGAAAAGCAGCAAACTCGTCCGACACCTCATCGTAGCGCTGCTCCCCCTTGAGCGCTTCCTCGACCTTCTTAACCAGTTCGTCAGCGATAGACTTAAAGGTAAATCCGCTCTCTATCACCTTCTTTTGATAAGCTGCATACGCCTCGTCTCCTAGATCGAAGCTCCTGAGCGAACTCCGCTCGGGAGCTTTGTGTGTTAGTAAGTAGTCGGTGACAAAGTCATAGGTGATCGCGTCAAAGAGCAGAGTACCTAGCAATGAAGGGATTGAGTCTGATGGGCAAACGATGTCAGGCATGATACCTCCGGCGGCATAGACGGTGCGTCCGCCCGCAGTCGTGTAGGGCGTGCCCAGCGAGTCGGTTGCATTAACCTGCTTAGCACCTCCACGGTGATTGTAGGAGAGCT
Organism: uncultured Porphyromonas sp.; assembly: GCA_900538385.1. Taxonomy (GTDB): domain Bacteria; phylum Bacteroidota; class Bacteroidia; order Bacteroidales; family Porphyromonadaceae; genus Porphyromonas. The sequence continues at coordinate 3,437 of UWSO01000035.1, read as the reverse complement.
TCTGTATCGAGCGTCCACTAGGTATGTAATATCGAGCGGTAGTCAGCTTGAGTAGTCCGCCATCGGGCAGCTCGAGCGTCCCCTGCACCAAGCCCTTGCCAAAGCTCTTGCGTCCCACGATCACCGCACGATCATAGTCCTGCAAGGCTCCTGCCACAATCTCCGAAGCAGAGGCAGAGCTTTCGTTGATCAGTACGACGAGTGGTAGCTCTGTGTCGAGAGGCTCTTTAGTTGTCTTGTAGCTGTTACTTTGCTGCGGATAGCGTCCCTTAAGTGAGACTACCGGTTGCCCCTTAGGTATAAACAGATTGACCAGCTGTATCGCTTGCTCCATCAGCCCGCCGCCATTGTCGCGTAGGTCTATGACTAGGCCGTTCAGCTTACCGCCAGCCTCTTTCTGTAAGCGGTCGTAAGCCCTCAGAAACTCTTGACTGGTAGTTGTGGAGAAGGTATTTACGGAGATAAAGCCTATACGATCAGCAAGCAACTCCGCATAAGATATAGGACTTAGGTCAATGCGCTCACGGTCGAAGACCACCGTCAGCGAATCCTGCGCATAGCCTGGACGACGCACCACAAGCGTGATAGGCGTGCCTGGCTCACCACGTAGTTCATTGCGCACATCGACCACCTTCGTGTGGGAGAAGTCCTTACCGTTGATCCGCCAGATGACGTCAGCAGGGCGTAGCCCCGCTTTGTCGGCCGCTTTGCCCTGCATGAGTGAGCCAATGATGACGACCGAGTCTTGATGCTGTCGTAGGATCGCACCGATACCCCCGTAAAGTCCCGTCGTACTCTCCTCAAAAGCTTGGGTCTCCTCCTTGTTAAAGTAAACCGTGTAGGGATCCAGCTGCTGCAACATATAGGTGAGCGCTCCGTCGTAGAGCGTGGTCAGATCGACCGTGTCAACAAAGAAGTTGCGCACATTGCTCAGCACGCTCCCCATCACCGCCATGGTGGTGGTAAAGTCATTCGCAGAGTGTGATGTAGAGGTCTCTTGAGCCGACAACCTCATCGGAGTCCATGCTAGGGCACCGAGGAGCAGCAGCGTGAGTAGAGTGTTGGAGAGTTGTTTCATGCGATATTTACGACATTGCCACAAAGATACGGAATAAGTAGATACCTGTCTCACTTCGCTAAAGCCTTCGACTCTGCGAGTCGCATAGCGATGGGTCGTTTGAAAATATATAATCTCTGCTTGTAAGGACATACGTCTCAAGTCACTATCCTCGCTGATCTTTACGGAGAAAATCGAAAATTCCTCGGTGGAAAGTTTGACCTTCGATCGAAAGTCATGACACAGCTCCAGAGGACACCTCTAGTCAAGGTAACTCTCTAGCGAACACGACGATAGTGCGATTAATGACAAAAAGAGAGGTGGCATCCCATCGGGACATCACCTCTCTTATTATTTGCTGGGATAGCCTCAGAGGGTGCTAAGCACCGCTCAGGACTCCAGTACTTTACTCAGCTTATTACTCAGCGCTCTCTAGGCGCTCCTTGAGAGCTGCTAGCTCGTCGAGGTCTCCTAAGGTAGCACGCTCTACGCTCTGCTGTGTAGCAGCGACTGCGGCAGCGTCACGTACCTGCTGGTTGCGTTCCTCGGTAGCAGCCTGACGACGCTCTGCACGCTCTGCATCCTCGTGGATACGGCTGTGAGAGACGATGATGCGCTGCATCTCGGGGTTGAAGTCGAGGATCTTGAAGGGGAGCTTCTCGTCTACAGCGACGCTAGTACCATCCTCCTTGATGAGGTGCTTAGGCGTAGCAAAAGCCTCGACACCATAAGGTAGTGCGATGGTGGCACCCTTCTCGTTCATACGAACGACTGTACCCTCGTGGATAGAACCGATCGTGAACTCCTTAGCAAACTCATCCCAAGGATTCTCTGTCACCTGCTTGTGACCGAGGCTGAGACGACGATTCTCCTTGTCGATCTCGAGGACCTGTACCTCGATCATCTGACCTACCTTGACGAACTCGTTGGGGTGCTTGACCTTGCGTGTCCAGGAGAGGTCGCTGATGTGGATCAGACCGTCGATACCCTCATCGAGCTCAACGAAGACACCGTAGTTGGTGAAGTTGCGTACGCGAGCCTCGTGGTTAGACCCAACGGGGAAGCGCTGCTCGATAGTCTCCCATGGATCGGGCTTGAGTTGCTTGAGACCAAGGCTCATCTTGCGATCCTCGCGGTCGAGCATGAGGACTACAGCGTCTACCTCCTGACCTACAGTGAGGAACTCCTGAGCACTGCGTAGGTGCTGCGTCCAGGACATCTCGCTGACGTGGATCAGACCCTCGACACCAGGGATTATCTCTACGAATGCGCCGTAGTCTGTGATGACGACGACACGGCCATGGACGATGTCTCCCTCCTTAAGGTTAGGATCGAGTGCATCCCATGGGTGAGGCATGAGCTGCTTGAGACCGAGAGCGATACGTGTCTTCTCCTCATCAAAGTCGAGGATGACCACGTTGATCTTCTCATCGAGAGAGACCACCTCAGAGGGATCTCCGATACGACCCCAAGAGAGGTCGGTAATATGAATCAGACCGTCTACGCCACCGAGGTCGACGAAGGCACCATAAGAGGTGATACCCTTGACGACACCCTCGAGGACTTGACCCTTCTCGAGCTTGGAGATGATCTCCTTCTTCTGCTGCTCGAGCTCTGCCTCGATGAGGACCTTGTGCGATACGACTACGTTGCGATACTCGGGGTTGACCTTGACGATCTTGAACTCCATCGTCTTGTCGACAAAGGCGTCATAGTCCTTGATAGGACGTACGTCGATCTGTGACCCAGGCAGGAATGCCTCGATGCCAAAGATGTCGACGATCATACCGCCGTTGACACGGCTCTTGATGTAGCCCAGGATGACCTCGTCATTCTCCTGAGCAGCTGCGATCTTCTCCCAAGCACGAGCTGCACGAGCCTTGCGGTGAGAGAGTTGTAGCTGACCGAAGCGGTCCTCCTTGCTCTCTACAAGTACCTCTACTTCGTCGCCGACCTTGAGATCCTTGTTGTAGTTAAACTCGTTGGCAGAGATGATACCTGCACTCTTGTAGCCAATGTTGACTAGAACCTCGCGCTTGCTGATAGACATGACCTTACCCATGACAACCTCATTCTCTTTGATGGTCGTCAGTGTCTTGTCATAAATCGCCTCGCGCTCTTTGCGCATCTCCGGAGAGATGTCAGTGTCCTGTGCGTAGCCAGACCAGTCGAAGTCTGTGAGTGGCTGGATACGATCCGTTGGATTGTTACTCATTTAGTAAGTTGTGGTGATTTAATAGGTAAAACTGTATGTATAGTTACTCTGTACAATGGCGCAAAGGTACAAAAAATCTTAGATACGTTACGTCTAGCCGATTACGTGTCCAGGGCTGACGCATTATACCTTGTATCCAAGGAGCTATTCCTGACGCCAACCGAG
>UWSO01000034.1 GCA_900538385.1 uncultured Porphyromonas sp. | reverse complement strand
CGTATGTGACCGAAGCCGAATCCCGAAAGCAACACAGCGATTCGCCTTTATGCAAGAGTCTCAAGAGGTCATACGTTTGCGGAGGCTTGCTACGATGAATTCAAAAAGAGAGCGGATCTGTTCTGTGACGAACAGACCCGCTCTCTTTGTATTGGGGAGACTAGTGACGATGCATTAGCCTCGCATTGTGACTATTTTGCTGAGCTACGCCTCCTTGCCGAGGAGTATCTCGAGGCACTTAGCAGCTGAGTAGGCGACAGGCGTACCTGGACCGAAGATAGCTGCGACGCCTGCCTTGTAGAGGAAGTCGTAGTCTTGCGCTGGGATGACACCGCCGGCGGTGACGATGATGTCGGGACGTCCGAGCTTGCGTAGCTCCTCGATGACCTGCGGGATAAGTGTCTTGTGTCCTGCTGCCAGTGAGCTGACGCCAAGGATGTTGACATCGTTCTCGACAGCCTGACGAGCACTCTCCTCAGGAGTCTGGAAGAGAGGACCCATATCGACGTCAAAGCCGCAGTCGGCATAGCCAGTGGCTACCACCTTAGCCCCACGGTCGTGACCGTCTTGTCCCATCTTGGCAATCATAATACGAGGCTGACGCCCCTCACGCTGTGCAAATTCTGCGGCAAGCTGCTTGGCATACTCCAGCTGCTTGTCATGTCCTGACTCTTTTGAATACACGCCACTGATCGTTCTAATTACTGCACTGTATCGTCCGACGACCTCTTCGCAAGCGTCGGATATTTCGCCTAGCGAGGCACGTAGACCTGCCGCCTTGACAGCTAGCTCGAGAAGGTTGCCCTGCTTGGTACGTACACACTCGGTGATCTCCTTGAGAGCTGCCTGTACGGCCTGCTCATCGCGATGAGCACGCAGAACCTCCAGACGAGCCACCTGGCTCTGACGTACGGAGGTGTTGTCGATCTCTAGGATCTCGATCGGATCCTCGTGCTCTAGGCGGTACTTATTGATACCGATGATCACCTGCTGGTTGGAGTCGATACGAGCCTGCGTACGTGCGGCTGCCTCCTCGATACGCATCTTGGGAAGGCCAGTCTCGATAGCCTTAGCCATACCACCGATCTTCTCGACCTCTTGGATATGCTCCCACGCTCTGTGAGCGATCTCGTCCGTGAGCGTCTCTATATAGTAGGAGCCACCCCATGGATCGATAGAGCGGCAGACCTGAGTCTCCTTCTGGATATAGATCTGCGTATTACGAGCGATACGTGCTGAGAAGTCGGTCGGCAAGGCGATCGCCTCGTCGAGTGCATTGGTGTGTAGCGACTGCGTGTGACCGAGGGCAGCTGCCATAGCTTCGATACAGGTACGACCGACGTTGTTGTAGGGATCCTGCTCGGTGAGCGACCATCCAGAGGTCTGGCAGTGCGTACGGAGCATGAGCGACTTAGGATTCTCAGCGCCAAAGCTCTTGACCACCTTAGCCCAGAGCATACGTGCGGCACGCATCTTGGCAATCTCCATAAAGTGGTTGACACCGATGCCCCAGAAGAAGGATAGACGTGGCGCAAACTTGTCCACAGGGATGCCTGCATTGATACCAGCGCGGAGGTACTCGATACCGTCAGCGATGGTAAAGGCGATCTCGATGTCGGCCGTAGCACCAGCCTCCTGCATGTGGTAGCCGGAGATGGAGATAGAGTTGAACTTAGGCATCTTCTGCGAGGTGTACTCAAAGATGTCGGCGATGATCTTCATCGAGAATTCGGGCGGATAGATATAGGTGTTGCGCACCATGAACTCCTTGAGGATATCGTTCTGAATGGTACCAGCCATCTCCTCGAGCTTAGCGCCCTGCTCCAGTCCTGCATTGATGTAGAAAGCGAGGATCGGCAGTACGGCTCCATTCATCGTCATGGAGACGGACATCTTGGCTAGAGGGATACCGTCGAAGAGGACCTTCATATCCTCCAGCGAGCAGATAGAGACGCCAGCCTTACCCACATCGCCCACGACACGTGGGTGATCAGCATCGTAACCGCGGTGTGTCGGGAGGTCGAAAGCGACTGATAGTCCCTTCTGACCACTCGCAAGGTTACGACGGTAGAAGGCGTTACTCTCCTCAGCCGTCGAGAAGCCAGCGTACTGACGTATCGTCCACGGACGGAACGGGTACATCAAGCTATACGGACCACGAAGGAAGGGAGGCAGACCTGACACGAAGTCGAGGTGCTCTAGCTCCTCTATATCGTCAGCCGTGTAGACCGGCTTGACTTTGATCTGCTCTGGCGTAGTCCAGTTCGCCTCTAGAGCATGCTCCTTGCCCCACTTAGCGGCATCGGAGCGTCCAAACTGAGAGTGACTCAGGTCAATCTCTTTATATGATGGCTTTGTCATTTGTGTGTGTTACTTAGAGGGTTACTACGCTAGTCCAAAGAGCTCGTTGAAGTGCTGCAGAGTCTCCAACACGTTACTACGGACATGGATAAAGTGCTCGATGCCAAGAGCCTGCAGTTGCTCCGTACAGGCGGGATTGCCCGCTACGACAAACTGCGCTCTGCCGTCGAGTAGACGGAATGCCTCAGGAGCGTAAGTCTCATACTCATCGTCGCTAGAGCAGAGCACCACGATGTCTGCCTTAGCAGCGATAGCTGCATCGATACCCTCTTGGACTGTCTCAAAGCCGAGGTTGTCGATGAGCTTGTAACCGGCACAGCCGAAGAAGTTGCCCGAGAACTGTGAGCGAGCGAGTCTCATGGCGAGATTTCCGATCGTCAGCATGAAGACGACAGGCTGCTTGCCGCGCTCCGTCGTCAAGCGTAGCTCCTCAAACTGATTGGCACCACGGTCGAAGTTGAGTGGCTGTAGTCCCTCCTGCTGCTTTTCTCCAGCAGAGCAACCGCACCCAGTCGTGATGACAGCGGGTGTCGCGAGCTTCTCGTGAGCGGTCTCTGTGAAGTTCGGGAATTCGTTGGTACCCAGTAGGGTCTCCTTGCGCTTTGCGACCGCTGCATGGCGCTCTGTATTGGCCTCCTGAAGGTCACGCTGTAGTGCGCCCGTGGTGACAAAGCTCTCGAAGCCGCCCTCGCTAGCGCTGATCTCGCCAAAGAGCTGCCAAGCATGCTCGGCGATCACATTAGTTAGTGTCTCTATGTAGTAAGAACCAGCAGCGGGGTCGACAACCTTGTCGAAGTGGCTCTCCTCGCTCAGGAGGAGCTGCTGATTGCGTGCAATACGCTCGGAGAAGTCTGTGCTCTCCTCGTAAGCAATGTTGAAGGGTAGGACCGTGATCGAGTCGACACCGCCCAGCGCTGCTGACATGGTCTCCGTCTGCGAGCGGAGCAGGTTGACATAAGCGTCATAGATGGTCATATTCCACTGCGAAGTGGTAGCGTGCTGGCAAATCTTAGCCACATCGCCTTTGTACTGGTCGCCATGTGCCCCGATGATCTCGGCCCATAGCCAGCGCGCAGCACGGAACTTTGCCATCTCAAGGAAGTAGTTCGAGCTAATGCCGAAGTGGAACTTGATCCTGCGAGCGATCTCCTCGATCTTGTGACCACGAGCCACCATCTGGTCGAGTAGCTCAGCACCCCACGCGAGTGCATAGGCTAGCTCCTTGACGATGCCCGCACCAGCGTTGCTCAGCATCGAAGCCTCTACGATGTAAAGGCGCATCTGTGGGATAGGATTGGCAATGTTGTAGAGCTGCTCTAGCGTGTCGTAGCGCTTATCGTCGACGACTCCCTTCATCAGCTCGCGCTTGAACGGGTTGTACTCGATAGAGCCTCTTACGGCTGCGCCATCGATCTTATGCTTCTGCACGTAGGCAACAAAGAGCTCTGCGAGTTCGACCGTACGGGAGATACAGGTTGAGAGATTGATCTCTACAGCCGTCAGGTCTATTCCCTTGAGGAGTGTTTCTAGCGTCTCGGCAGAGAGGATCGTCTTAGAGATGTTGAACCCGAGGGAAGTGACTCCCTTGTTGAGTATATCTAGAGCCTTAGCATTCGCCTCGGCAGGATCCTTAACCTTAATGTCTTGGCGTACGAGCCACTCATTGTTTAGCTTCGTCGATCGCACGTAGGGGTATTCACCAGGTAGTGCTAGACGTGAGGCATATTGAGCAATGTCTTCGCGTCTGTACATAGGCTGTAGGTTAAAGCCTTCAGGCGTACGCCATACGAGCCGCTTGTCAAAGGAGGCACCCTTGAGATCGACTGTGACTTTCTCCAGCCACTGCTCTTTGCTTACGGGGGGAAAGTCCCCAAAGAGCCGTTCTCTTTTATTTGCCATATCTATATGTGTGTGTTGTGTGAATTGATTACGCAAAAGGCGCAGCAATGAGGACTCTCTCCTATCCGATAGAAGTTAGTCGACCGTGTTGCTACCCGCAAAGATAACTATTTCTATTCAATAGAGCGTCACCCATGCCTATTGTCATCACGACAATAGAGCCAAAGACTATAGATCTGTGAAGCTCTTGCGACGCAAGACGAAGTCGCGTCCGAGGTACTTCTCACGCACTAAAGCGTTCTCAGCGAGCTGCTCTGCCGTACCCTGAAAGAGAACTTTGCCCTCGAAGAGCAGATAAGCACGATCGGTGATGCTGAGCGTCTCATTGACATTGTGATCGGTGATCAGGATGCCGATGTTGCGCTGCTTGAGCTTAGCCACGATGGATTGGATGTCCTGCACAGCGATCGGGTCGACACCAGCGAAAGGTTCGTCGAGCATGATAAACTTGGGGTCGATGGCAAGACAGCGCGCTATCTCGACACGTCTACGCTCACCTCCCGAGAGCCTATTGCCCTGATTAGTTCGTACCCGATGAAGTCCAAACTCCTCTATCAGCATCTCCAGACGCTCCCGCTGCTGATCCGGCGTGAGCGGGGTCATCTCTAGCACCGCCTTAATATTGTCCTCTACCGAGAGCTTTCTAAAGACAGACGCCTCCTGCGCTAGATAGCCGATTCCGAGGCGGGCGCGCTGATAAACTGGAAGCTTCGTAATATCCTGCTCATTGAGAAATATCTTGCCTCCATTAGGTACGACTAGTCCCACTGTCATGTAGAAGGTTGTCGTCTTGCCCGCACCATTAGGTCCAAGCAGTCCGACGATCTCCCCTTGGCGTAGCTCGATAGAGACATCGTTGACCACAGTACGACTGCGGTAACGCTTTACTAGATGCTCCGTACGCAAGAGCCCTGTCTCACCTCGATGGCGATCTGGCGAGAGTGCCTCAGTGGTATCTATAGTGTCTGTCATAAGTCAAGCTATACAAAGAGTAAGATAAGTAGCTGTGCGGTGATGATACGGACGAACATCCCCAGCGGGTAGACCGTAGCATAGGCGACCGTGTGCTTGCTTCCTTTGAGTCTGTCACCGACCACCTCCAGAGCCATCGGGTTCGCCATGCTGCCACATACCACCCCACACATGGTGGCGTAGTCCCGCTTGCGACGTAGCATATACCAGCCGACCAGCAGGATAGGCAGCACCGTCAGCAAGGCACCATAGCCGAGCCATACCAAACCTCGTGTACTAAAGAGGATGTCAAAGAAGCCTGCGCCCGACGAGAGTCCCAGACAGCCAAGGTAAAGGATCAGTCCCAGCTGTCGTACCAATAGACTGGCACTATTGGTGATGTAAGTAGTCACATGCATACGAGGTCCGAAGGCTCCCATGAGGATGCCGATGATGATACCGCCACCAGCTAGCCCCAGTCGTATAGGCATGCTCACACCAGGGATATAGAAAGGTATCATACCGACGAAAACGCTGATGAAAAGACCGATGAAAAGCCCCAGCAGGTTGGGAGCATCCAAATCTTTGATCTCGTTGCCGATTTTTGCTGCGACTGCATCGGTAGCCTCTTTAGTTCCCACCACGGTCATACGGTCTCCCAGCTGCAGGTGCAGGTCGGGTGAGGTGAGCAGCTCGATACCCGCACGATCTATGCGCGTCACATTGACCCCGTAGTCATTGCGTAGGTGTAGGGCACTGAGACGCACGCCGTTGTACTCCTTGCGTGTGAGGACAAGTCGCCTAGAGACGAGACTCTGGTCCACATTGTCCCAGTCAATGTCGGAGCGGTTCCAGTCCTTCTCGACTTTCTTGCCAAAGAATAGCTCTAGCCTAGGCACCTCCCGCTCATCCGAAACGATCAGCAGGCGATCGCCCTCTTGTAGCTGTGTCGTCGAGTCGGGAGACAGAGCCTTGCCGTCACGCCATATACGACTGATCACAAAGGAGGTCTCAGCGATTCGTGAGACCTCCGAGATCGTCTTGCCGACGACCCCCATATTCATCACTTCGTACTCGCTAAAGAAAGCTGCACGCTCCTCCTCATCAGACTGCCCCTTGGCACGTTTCTTCGCTAAGGGGGCTAGTACGTAGAGGGCTAATATGACCCCCACCACACCAAAGGGGTAGGTGATCGCACACGCCAGAGCCATCTCCGCGAGCATGCTCTGCCCCTCAGCTCCGATGCTCGGCAAACTACTCTGAGCCGCAGCTAGTGCCGGCGTATTGGTTGTAGCGCCCGATAGGATGCCTACCCACTGACTGATGGGTAGCTCGGAGACGAAGAAGAGCCCCACGACGAGTACCAGATCGACCACCACAATGAGGAGCGAGTCAAGGTTGTCCCGTATGCCGCCCTTCTTGAGTGAGGGGAAGAAAGCGGGTCCCACCTGAAGACCGAGGGCGTAGATAAAGAGGATCAGCCCGAAGTTCATCCCGAAGTTTAGCGTCCCCGCCTCTAGCGTGATACCCCAGTAGGAGAGTAGGATACCGACGAAGAAGACGAAGGTCACCCCCAGTGAGATACGAGCTATACGGATACGAGCCAAGAGCAACCCCACCAGAGAGACCAGTGAAATCACAATAATCGATTGAGGCACCGATGGTATGACGAAGAGTTCGTTGAGAAAAGCTCGCAGACTATCCATACATGTAGCTAGAAAGTATAAAGTGAGACCCCTCCTCAGGATCCGCACAGATGGGAGCGCATCGCACTGACGACGACACTCCAATGGTTACGCAAAGGTACACAGAATCAGATTAACGGACCATATCGATACGAGACTTCAGGTGACAGCGAACTACGTGTCATCTCAGATCTCCACGGAGGAATTTTCGAATAGCTCCCTGGGAAATAAAAAATTCTTCGGACTTATGATTTGATTCTTCCGAAGTTTCGTTTGATTCTTCCGAAGTTTCTTTGAATTCCTCCGAAGAGATTTTTCTTTCCTCGCTGGAGAATGATAATTCCCTACCGAGGAATTGCATCTGATGACGTAAAGTTGGTGGGGTGCTGTTTGCTTTTTAGAAGGAGAATGCTTAATTTCGCACTTGTATAGGGCAGTTGTCAGTGTCTCCTTACGCATCCTCCCGCAGTCTCTACATCCTGTAAATTTCGTAGAGGAGGTAAGAGGTCGAGGATCATAGAGATAAGCTAAGACAATGTCCCAATATTATACTGCAGACACTATAAATACATACACTAATACAGCTTATGAAAAGACTATTACCTATTCTACTTTGCTTCTTGGCACTAGCAGTGCCACGGCTCTATGGTCAGGAGACTCACACGGTCACCTTCTCCGCTGAGCCCGCTAGTGAAAAGAATTATGTGGCCGTCAAGGACTACAACACCTATGATGAAATCGCTTCAGGGACCGCCGTAAAAGACGGAACCCAAATTTCGGTCTATGCTTACTGTGATAAAAACAAATACGCATTTGACTACTGGGAGATAGATGGCGTACGTAGTGAGGAGTTTCAGACGGACAAGATCAAAGGTTACGTAGTGACAAAGGACGTCACTTTCGTGGCTCACTTTCGTGAGCTGGAAATGCTACCTATCACCTTCTCTGCAAATGGCCCTGGTACCGTGACTGCAAAGGATAGTAAAGGTGTGGTAGTCAATAGCGAAGATAAGATAATCGAAGGTTTTTACGTGCGCTTTCTAGCAACGCCTAATGAGAACGCTGAGATAGTAGACTGGACCATCAATGGGGAGCGCACGAAGGCTGGAAAGACAAAGTTCTCCTACAAGGTTGAGAGAGGCAAGCCAAACACAGTCGTGGCTAACTTCAAATCGACGGCACCTGCAGGGCACACCGTCAAATACTCTGCTGATCCTGCAGAGGGCGGAACCGTCAAGGCAACTTACTTCAAGGACGGGAAAGAGGTATCTCTAGTCTCTGGAGAGACACTCCCCGAAAGCTCTTATATCACTTTCAAAGCTGAGGCAAACGAAGGTTATGAGTTCGAGAAGTTTACGGTCAACGGTATAGATGCTCCCGAGGATTTTGCCAACCCAGGGCAGTACGCTACGGAGCTTTCTGGAGATCTCAATGTAGTCGCTATATTCAAGAGTACAGCTCCTGCTGAGGAGTACACGGTGACCTTTGCTGCTGATCCTGCCGAGGGTGGTACGGTTACAGCAACGCGTTATGACAGTGACAAGGACGAAGAGGTCCCCTTCGAGACGGGTGCCAAGTTCTCTGGTGATGAGAACTATCTCACCTTTACAGCAAAGGCTAACGACGGCTATGAGATCGTAAGCTGGATCGCCAATGGTAAGGATGTCACGCCTAGCGATCCTAAGAAGCTTGGGGAGCTCGAGTATCAAGCTAAGGCGGCTCTCGACCTCAAGGTGGTCTTCAAGAAGCTTCAGAAGAACTATGTTGTCACGCTGCAGCCTTGCGAACACGGAACCATCTCTATCAAGGAGGATGTAGACCTAAAGGCTGTACCTGATGGTACCAAGCTCACGGTCGTAGCTAAGGGTGCCAACGACAAGTGCGAGCTCAAGTCGCTTAAGGCAAACGGTAAGGATATCCTCAAGGATAAGACCTTTACGGTTACTGAGGATGTGACGGTCGTTGCTGAGTTTGTCGACCATACTGGTGTTGATGCAGTCACCACGACTACGCTCTCTATCTATCCTAATCCTGCTAAAGAGATTGCTACCGTCACAGGCCTAGCACCTAAGACTGCTGTAGCTCTCTACACGCTAGATGGACAGCTGATCACCCGCCTACGTGCCGACCATGCTGGTAGCCTACAGATCGATCTCACCGCTCTGAGCGATGGCACCTATCTAGTAGTCACCGATGGCGCTACACAGCGACTCGTCGTCAAGCACTAATGCCTATATAAGACTATGAGCACCATCCGTTAGTCATCTCGATTGCGAGTCATACTGACTGGGTAGATCATAGTTGACCTGCTTTAGGATAACTACGGAGAAGGTTCCAATCTTGCCCTGTGGTTACCCACAAAAATAACTATCGGAGATTGTTGCGTGCGACAGTCTCCGATAGTTGTTTTTTACTCAGACGGGTAGTCTGCAGCTACCTACAGGTAGGTATTGAGTAATCGACAGATCATTTGTATCTTTGCTTGCGGTATCTATTAGTCGCAGCGACACACTAAAATCAAAAAAACACTCTGTCTATGAATCCCCCGACCCTCCTCAACCATCCCTTCAATGCTCAAACCTCTCTGAGCAAGTTGATCTTGACGCACTATGATCTGCTCATGGTGATCACCCGCTTTGGCATCCCACTAGGCTTCGGCGATAAGAGTGTCGATGAGGTATGTCAAGCCAATGGCGTCGACACGGATACGCTCCTCGCTGTCGTCAACATGCTGACGACGCAGTCCGACACGATCCCAGGGGAGCTACTACACGAGATCTCGGCGGAGTCATTGATAGCCTATCTGCAGCGATCGCATCACTACTTTCTGGACTATAAGCTACCAGATCTACGAGGAAATCTTTTCACTGCAGTTGAGGAGGGTTCGCCAGAAGTGGCGGCCCTGATCCACCGCTTCTACGATGCATATGTGGAGGAGGTACACAAGCACATGGGATACGAGGACGAGGTGCTCTTCCCCTATGTGCATCGGCTGCTCAAGGGGGATTGTGATAAGAACTACTCGATCGATGAGTTCGAGAGTAGACATGATCACATAGAGATGAAGATTACCGACCTCAAGAATATCTTGATCAAGTACTACCAGTCGATGGGAGACTATGCGCTGACGAATGTCCTGCATGAGCTTTTTACCACCGAAAGCGACCTGATGTGGCACAACCATATCGAGGACTGTCTCTTCGTGCCGCTTATCAAGCAGATCGAGGAGACACTCCAAGCTAGCAACAGACACGCATAAACGACTCCAACGGATGCAACACACGATACTTATCATCGAGCCTCACAAGCTCCTCGCTTATGGCTTGCAACTAGCACTACGTAGAGGCTTCCCCGACTCTTCCGTACAGCTATGCGTGGATCTACTCGATCTAGATGCGCTGAGGCAGCATATCACATTCATAGCACCAGACATAATCATCGCCAACCCGCTCCTGACGGGGATACAGTATCACGCCGAGCTACTCACCGCAGGCAAGGAGCCTACCATCGTCGCGATCAATCACAACTTGCTGCCAGAGGATCTCTATAAAGGTTATAGCTTCGTCTGCTTACCGACGGTCGAACCACAGAGCTTGATACAGCAGATACAAGAGGCTGAGCAACCTGAAGTCGAGGAGGCGGAGAGCACTGATTCGAAGCAGACACCTCTCTCTCAGCGAGAGTGTGAGGTGGTCACTTGGGTGGCACGAGGTCTGACCAATAAGGAGATAGCAGACGCCCTGCACCTCTCACCGCACACGGTCGTGACGCACCGGCGCAACATAGCCGCTAAGCTAGACATTCACTCGCCCAGTGGCCTGACAATCTACGCTCTGATGAACAATCTGATCTCCATGGAGGAGGCCAAGGGGATCTAACGCTAACCGACGATCTGCGTCCCTTGTCTTGCGACCATACATGTATGGTCGCGCTTAATCTGATTATGAAGCGTCGGTGCTAGTATAGGGTACGCTTTATTGCTCTATTTCGTACCTTTGTGGCATATCTAAGATACTTATCTTCTTATGACCTCAAAAGATTCAGATCTGATACGCTCTATTGCACAGTCGGTAGCTCATCGTTTGCTAGCTATTCAGGCTGTCGAGCTTCGTCCAGACGCGCCCTTTACTTGGGCTTCTGGTTGGCTTAGTCCTATCTATTGTGATAACCGCAAGACGCTCTCTTATCCCGAGCATCGTAGCTATATCAAGCAAGCCTTTGCACTCCAGGTGAGCGACCTCTACCCTAATGCTGAGGTGGTGGCTGGCGTTGCTACGGGAGCTATCTCGTGGGGTGCCTTGGTGGCAGACGAGCTGGGACTGCCCTTCGTCTATGTACGCTCCTCGGCTAAGGATCATGGTAAGCAAAACCTCATCGAAGGTTATCTACCCGAGGGAGCCCGTGTCGTAGTCATCGAGGATCTGATCTCTACGGGCGGTAGCAGTATGAAGGCTGTCGAGGCGCTGCAAGCAGCTGGCGCACAGGTCGAAGGCCTCATGGCGGTCTATACGCATGGCTTCGCTGAGGCCGAGGAGCTCTTTGCTAAGGCAGGCGTGGAGATGCGCACCCTGACCGACTACAACGAAGTGATTCGCCAAGCTGTCTCTGCCGGTTACATCTCTGAGCGTGACCTAGAGATGCTCGCTCAGTGGCGTGAGAACCCGAGCCAGTGGGGTCGCTAGCCTTACGACACCTTAGCTCACATTGCCCATTGCTATGACGATACAAAGCCAACCCACCGCCTCTACTTACAGTTGTGAGGCGATCTATCGTAAGATCAGCGACTTGACAAACCTAGAGGAGCTGCACCAGCTCCTAGAGGAGAAGCAGGTCACAGTTACTTCGCTCAGTAGCGATCGCTGCGAGATCCAGGCGCAGGTGATGAAGTTCTCTGCGGGCCTCACACTCGTTGTCTCTGAGCGTATCCCCACCGAGGAGGTGCGCTATCAGATTGAGCACGATATGATGCCCGCCAATATCTCCATACGGCTCACCCCTCAGGAGGCTGGGGGTAGCACCTTGGTCGTCTCGCTGGATGCTAAGCTCAACCCCTTTGTCGCTGGCATGGTACAGCCCCACCTAGAGGAGGCGGTGCAGTACATTGCCAATATGCTGGGGCAGTTGCGCTATGACGCATAGTCCAGCACTAGAACTAGTCCAAGGATGAAGGGTAAGGGTATCCGCATAATGCTTTTATCGCTTATGACGCTCCTACTACTGGGGTGTCAAGGCGAGGTGCAGTACGCCACGCCCCTGCGTCCTATACACTACCCGATATACTTCGGCAGTGCCGAGGGGCGTGCGCTCACTCCCGTCGGTGGTTACCTATGCATCACCAAGCCCTCGACAGCAACCTCAGCCATCGGCTTCGGAGGCATCCTGGTCATTCACGGCTTCGCAGGAAGTGGTATGGCCGATTACTACTACGCCTACGACTTAGCCTGCCCTAAGGAGCTAGACCCTACGATCTCTCTGATGGTCAATGAAAAGCTCGAGGCGGTCTGCCCGAAGTGTCATAGTCGCTTTAGCATCGTATATGGCGGAGGGACGCCTGTCCAAGGACCTGCCCAAAGTCCGCTCCTGCCTTACCGTGTGCTGCCCATCGATGGGGGTATACTGATCACCGCACCTGAACTATGAGTAAGCTAGTCCGACATACCCTTTACCTCCTCTTCTTGTGGAGTCTCCTAGCGACAGCCGTCAGGGCGCAGTCTCGCTACGATTACGACATACCGCTACCCGCTTTTGATAAAGATCCCCACGAACTCATCTATCGTGGTGAGACGCTCCATAGCTATCTGATCAATCCCTATACGGGAGCGCTCTATGCGGCACGTCCCGATACGCTCAGCACGCTCTTTCACGATCAGGTGAAAGCGGAGAGCCGCTCCATAGTGATGGCTTACCTAGGCAACTTGAGGTCGCCTTGGATCGATATGGACTACTTCAACCGATTGCGTCCGCAGCACCGCTTCCTCTACGATCAGACGCTCTCGGGCTTCGTTTGGGATGAGTCTAGGCGGCTTTTCTACCGTACGAAGACTCCTTTCTCCAAGCTCTTCTACCAGCGCAATGGAGATGCGCAGAGACGTGAAGAGCAGTTTGACGGGACGATAGCGTTCAACCTCGGCAAGCGCCTAGCGATGGGGGCCGACTTCAACTACACCTACTCGCCAGGTTACTACATAGGCAACCGTACCAAGAGCTGTGACTACCGGCTCTTTGCTGCGCTGACCCTAGACCGCTACGAGGCGTATCTCTCGGGCGGGGGAAACTTCGCACGTATCACAGAGAATGGCGGTATCATGGCGGATGCCTATGTCAACGATCCTAAAAGGAGCCGATCTGGCAGACGTAATCTAGAGAGCCACGAGATCCCTGTCCGTCAGGCGGAGCGTGTTTGGAACGGCATCGACGACGCGCACGTCTTCTTCTCGCATCGCTACAACTTTGGTTCCTATCGTTCTCGTAGCGCTAGTGACTCACTAACGATCTTTGGCGAGCATCGCACCGAAGCCGATACGATGCGCTTCGTGCCGATAGCTAGTGTGGGGCATATCTTGAGCTTTACACAAGGCATCCACCAGTATGTGAACCGCAACCAAGCCACTTGGGATCAGTACCCCAACCACTACTCCTACATGCACGAGGGTCCCTCTGGAGCGCTCGACTCGCTCTATGTATTGCCAGAGGATAGTACCCGGCGGTGGCAGCTGAACAATAGCTTCGTCCTCTCGCTCCGTGAGGGCTTCAGATCATGGGTCAAGTTTGGTCTAGAGGCTTACGTGCGGCTGGAAAACAAGTACTACTACAACCCCGACTCGATCTATCAGGAGAAGCCAGGATTTAGCACCATGGATGTAGTCGTGGGGGGACGTATAGCGCGTGTGACGGGACGCTTGCTCAACTTTGATGCGCATCTCGAGAGTACCATCCTAGGCGAAAACATCGGCTCCGTACTGGCGCAAGGTGGTATCAGTACCTCGTTTCGTCTTTGGAGCTTCCCCGTGGGATTGCGTGCCTGGGGCAACTTTGAGAATCGCCGCCCGGACTACTTCATACGGCACTTCCACGGCACTTTTCACCGCTGGGATGTGGACTTCGGCTATGAACGCCGACTAGCCTTCGGCGGGCGACTCACGCTCGACAAGCTAGGCACCTCGCTGAGCGTCGAGACAGCGACCCTGCAGAATCAGCTCTACTGGACTTCGCAAGGGATCGTCGAGCAGTGCGCTGATCCGATACAGATCCTCTCGGCACGGCTGCTGCATGGCTACAAGTGGGGTTGGCTCGCTTGGAGACTGCAAGCCCTCTACCAGCTCTCCACACGTCAGGAGGTGATGCCCCTGCCGACGCTAAGCCTCTATGGGGCGCTCTATACCGACTTCTTCTACGCTCGTGTCTTACGGGTCATGCTGGGCGTGGACTGTCGCTGGCATACACGATACTATGCTCCGTACTATGAGCCCGCGGTCATGCAGTTTATCAATCAGACGGAGACGATGTATGGCAACTTCCCCCATCTGAACGCATTCGTCAGCTTTCAGCTCAAGCGTGCGCGCTTCTTTGTCGAGTACTACAACATCGGCGACCTCTTTATTTCTCCCTCGGAGCGCTTCTCCGCAGCGCACTACCCAATCAATCCCCCCGTCATCCGCCTCGGCATCTCCCTCGACTTAAATAAGTGACACGCTGGGAGCGTCTGTTGTGTCAAAGCCAGACGTGTAGCGACATGTAGGGACGCACGACCGTGCGTCCGTCCCCGTTAAAACCACGATGCTGTAACCTTTGATACAACGGACGCACGGCCGTGCGTCCCTACAGGGCGATGTCTCGCTTTGATACAGCGAACTGCTTTGTATCGTGCTCTCTTTGTAGTAGATACGAGTTCCAAAGTTGGTTCCTCTCTTGGAACTTTTTAGTTCCAAGGGGGGAACTCTTTAGTTCCAAGGGAGGAACTTTTCGGTTCCAAGGGAGGAACTCTTCAGTTCCAAGGGAGGAACCGTTCATCGGACAGCTGTGATTTCGTATCTTTGTCCCGTAAGCAGAGACTGCTGGAGTGGTCTCGTCGTGACATTTACTGCTTAACGAAATAGCGTATCCTAAATGAATACACATCAACGACAGCTAGCGTGGTGGCTCTACGGCGGGCTAATGCTCATCTTCGTGGCGCTCTTGTGGTGGGTCGCTGCAACTGACGGGGCTATGAGTGGCTCCTCGGAGTCGCTCGTCACGGCTCCTGTAGCTACGACAGAGTCCTTGAGTGAACTTCCTGAGGGGGCTTCACTACCCCAGGGGGCTACGACCCTTTCGCCCGCTGGGGAGGCTTCGCCGTGGCAATCGTTTGTGACATCGGTACGCACTCATGCAGCCTCAGACATAGGGATGCTGCTGATCCAGTTGGTCGTCATCCTGCTCGTGGTACGTGTCGTGGGGTGGCTCTTCGCACGGCTGCACCAGCCGACGGTCATCGGGGAGATCCTAGCTGGTATACTGCTCGGCCCGAGCTTGTTGGGAGCCGTATGGCCTGAAGCGATGGAGACACTCTTCCCTGTGCACAGCTTGGGCAATCTAGAGCTGCTCAGTCAGTTCGGACTGATCCTCTTCATGTTTACCATTGGTATGGAGCTGCGTATGAAAGACCTCAAGGGGCAGGCACAGCAAGCTTTCATCATCAGTCAGTCGGGGATTATCTTTCCGTTTATCCTAGGCATCATCCTCACTTATGGGCTCTACAGTCGCCCTGAGCTGCTGAGCGAGGGGAGTAGCTTCTTGTCGCTCGCACTCTTTGTGGGCATCTCACTCAGCATCACCGCCTTCCCCGTCTTGGCGCGTATCATCCAGGAGCGCTCGCTCTCGCATAGTCACCTAGGGCGTCTGGCGCTCTCGACCGCAGCTATGGGAGACATCGTGGCGTGGCTCATGCTGGCTGCCATCATGGCGGTCAGCCAGGGGGGAAGCTTCACGAGCGCCCTCTACAATATGCTCTTCCTCGCGCTCTATTTGGCGGTTATCTTTGGTATCTTGCGACCACTCTTCGGACTCCTCGGGAGACGTGTGAGACATCGTGAAGTGCTCTCCAAGTCGCTCATGGGACTCATCTTCATCCTCCTTATGGCGAGCGCCTACTTCACCGAGATCATGAGTATGCACGCACTCTTTGGTGCCTTCATGCTGGGGCTTGTCATGCCGGAGAACCTAGACTTCCGAGTGATTGTCAAGGAGAAAGTCGAGGATGTCGCCCTCCTGCTGCTCCTGCCGCTCTTCTTCGTTAGCTCAGGCTTGCGCACAGAGCTGGGCTTGGTCAATACGCCTCAGCTGTGGGGGCTCTTCCTGATCTGTACGCTTGTAGCGGTTGTGGGCAAAATGGGCGGTACATACCTAGCAGCGCGAAGCTGTGGCATACAGCGCCGCGAAAGCCTTTACCTAGGGGCTTATATGAACACCCGAGGGCTGATGGAGCTGGTCGTACTGCGCATCGGACTGGACCTAGGAGTTCTCTCGCCGGTCCTCTTTACGATCCTCGTGATGATGACGCTCGTGACGACCATCATGACCGCTCCGACGCTACAACTGATCGACTGGCTCCTCAAGAAGAAGAAAACACCGCAAAGTCTGGAGCACGCAGCAGGTCAGGTGCTCATCTCCTTTGGTCGTGCCGAGACGGGCGTGACGCTCTTAGAGTTCTTCCATAGGCTCTGTGGCGGCACCTCTCCACAGGTGGCTTGTACGCTGATGCACGTCACCACCGATACAGACATTAGCACTATCGATGCGGATCACTACTACGCCAGTAGCTTCGAAGCACCGATGGAGATGGCCAAGCAGCTAGACCTCTCCGTGGAGCGTAAGTATGAGATTGCCGAATCGGTTCCTGAGGCGGTACTCTCGCACGCTAATCATATCCAGAGCAACCTGCTTCTCCTCGGAGCGAGTGTCAACCTCTCACAAGACAAAAAAGACCGCGACCTGGTAGCTTATAGCGATAAGCTAACCCGTCGGTGGAAAGTTGTGACTGGTCGTCGCCGCCAAGCGAAGAAAGAGCAGAGCTCGCACTCATTTGAGGAGATTATCGCCACCTTTGCTCACGAGGCACCTTGCTCGGTGGGTATCTATGTGGACAATGGTCAGACGCCGATCGCACATCCGCTCGTGCTGATGCAGCGGCTTGAGGACAAAGAGCTACTACTCGTTGCTGAGCAGGTGACGGAGCGTGCTGATAGTCCGATCACGCTGATGCCACTTTCGTCGCACCTTGCCAAGCCTGCGACAGAGCTCTCGGCTCGTGTGTCGTGGAGCGGAGAGAGCTTTACGGAGCAGGTCGATCTGAGCGCTTACGACTTCGCGCTCATCGCTTACGATGCGTGGGCTGCCCTCACGCCAGCACAGCAAGAGTTGCTACAGCAGCTACCCTCTTACTTCATTCTAGACATTGACGAGGCGACCATTGAGTTGCCGACGATACATCGTCCGACTACAGAGGCCGTCTCTTACCTTGGTAAAGTCTCTTAACTATGAAATGTGAGAAAGGCTCTCCTCGCCAAGCGAAGCCAAAGCAGCGCATGCCGCTCTGGGCACAGAAAGACCCGTGGCTCGCTCCTTACTATGAGACGATAGAGGCATGGCAAAGCTACATCGCAGCGCGTCGGCAGCTTTTCGTTGGCTCGCAAAGCCTCTCGAGCTGGGCGTGCGGACACCTTTACTTTGGGCTACATCGCACAGAGTCGGGGTGGACACTGCGTGAATATGCGCCAGCAGCTCAGGCGGTCTACCTGCTCTGCGACGCTAACCAGTGGCGTAAAGATCCAAACTATCGATATATTGCTAATGAGGAGCGACCAGGCGAATGGCTCCTTGAGCTACCCGCCACAGCACTGCACCATCTAGACTACTACAAGCTACTCTTATGCACGGACCACGAGGAGCTAGAGCGCATCCCGGCTTACGCGCACTATGTGGTGCAAGACCCGCATGACTACAGCTTCTGCGCTCGTGTTTGGGCTCCCGAAGAGCCGTACCTGATGCAGGCTCCAGCACCTCAGCGCCCCGACACCTTGCTCATCTATGAGTGCCACATAGGGATGAGTGGCGAGGAGATGGGTGTGGCGAGCTACGAACAGTTTCGCACGGAGCGACTGCCCTACATCGTCTCGGCGGGCTACAACACGCTCCAGATCATGGCGGTGCAGGAGCACCCGTACTATGGCTCGTACGGCTATCACGTCTCCAACTTCTTCGCTCCATCCAGTCGCTTCGGCACGCCCGACGACCTCAAGCGCCTTGTCGATGATGCGCACGCTTTGGGGCTCTACGTCATTATGGACTTGGTCCACTCGCATGCTGTGCGCAACGAAGCTGAGGGCTTGGCTCGCTACGATGGCACGCGGACGCTCTTCTTCCACGAGGGGAGCCGTGGCGAGCATCCGCAGTGGGACTCGCTCTGCTTCGACTACGGTCGTGGCGAGGTGGTACACTACCTCCTCTCCAATTGCCACTACTGGCTCACGGAGTATGGCTTCGATGGCTTCCGCTTCGACGGGGTCACCTCGATGCTTTATGAGGATCACGGCTTGGGGAGACCTTTCCTCACCTATGCGGACTACTACAGTGGCAATGTAGATCGAGATGCGCTGACCTATCTGACGCTTGCGAACGAACTTATCCACGCTGTCAAGCCCGCAGCGACCACCATCGCCGAGGAGGTGAGCGGACTGCCAGGGCTGTGCGAGAGCCAAGCCACTGGCGGCTACGGCTTTGACTACCGCCTGGCGATGAATGTGCCGGACTACTGGATCAAGCTGATCAAAGAGCAGCCCGACGAAGCGTGGAATCCAGAGAATATGTGGTACGAACTGCGCAATCATCGTCCTGCCGAGCGAACTATCTCCTACGCTGAGAGCCACGACCAAGCACTCGTCGGAGACAAAACCATCATCTTCCGACTCATCGATAGCGATATGTACTGGCACATGCAGCAGAGCGACTACAACGATCGGGTGATGCGTGGCATAGCGCTCTGCAATATGATCCGCCTGATGACTTTCGCCACCATGTGCGGTGGTTATCTCACCTTCATGGGCAACGAGTTTGGTCATCCCGAGTGGATCGACTTCCCACGTGAGGGCAATGGCTACTCCTACCAGTACGCTCGTCGTCAGTGGTCGCTACAGGCGAATGGCTTGCTGCGCTACAAGCAGCTGGCACACTTTGACAAAGGGATGCTCTCGCTCTGTGGCTTGACGCCCCGCTTTGCAGAACTCTCGGACTACTGCTACCACAGCCACACGGAGCGACAGGTTATCGTCTTCATGCGGGGGAACGGCTACCTCTTTGCCTTCAACTTTAGCCCCACGGAGAGTTACGTCGACTATCCCATCGAGGGCGTGCCAGCGGGGCAGTACGAACTGCTCCTCGACAGCGATGCGGTCGCCTGCGGTGGCTTCGGACGTATCGATGCCAGCGTCACGCACCACACCCGCACCACCGCCGAGGGTGGCACCGAGCTACGCCTCTATCTGCCCTCCCGCTCAGCGCAAGTCTACCAGCGCAAGCCGTAACAGCCCTTTCGTAAAAACAGCAAAGGCGCATAGTTCACTAAGAGCTATGCGCCTTTGTCTTGCTTATGTGTAAGTCTTACTTCTCGAACTCGATGTCGATATCGAAGGACTCATGCCAGGGCAGTCCCTGACGAGCCACCTCCTCGAGGAAGGGATCTGGGTCAAACTGCTCGACGTTGAAGACGCCAGCGCCACCCCACAGACCCTTGGCAAGCATTAGCGCGCCCGTCGTAGCGGGGACACCCGTCGTGTAGCTGACACCCTGCGTGCCGGTTTCACGGTAGGCTGCTTGGTGAGAGCAGTTGTTCCATATGTAGTAGGTACGCTCCTTGCCATCCTTGACGCCACGGATGCGGCAGCCGATAGAGGTCTCACCCGTATAGTTCTCGCCCAGCTCCTTAGGATTGGGTAGGACAGCCTTGAGGAATTGGATCGGCACGATCTCCTGACCGTTGTAGTTGATCGGCTCGATGCTAGCCATACCAATGTTTTGGATCACCTCGAGGTACTTGAGATACTCCTCACCGAAGGTCATCCAGAAGCGCGCCCGACGTATCGTGGGGAAGTGCTTGACGAGCGACTCTAGCTCCTCATGGTAGAGTAGGTAAGACTCGCGTACGCCGATGCCGGGGTAATGCAGCGGACGATGTATCTCCTGAGGCTCCGTCTCGATCCACTCGCCCTCGTGGTAGTACTTACCCTTTTGGGTGATCTCACGGATATTGATCTCTGGGTTGAAGTTGGTCGCAAACGCCTTGTGGTGGTCACCGCCGTTGCAGTCCACGATGTCGAGGTAGTGTATCTCGTCAAAGTGATGCTTAGCAGCGTAAGCGGTGAAGATACTGGTCACGCCTGGGTCAAAGCCACACCCTAGGACGGCGGTCAGTCCAGCCTCCTTAAAGCGGTCGTGGTATGCCCACTGCCAGCTGTACTGATACTTAGCCTCGTCGAGAGGCTCGTAGTTTGCCGTGTCAAGGTAGTTAACGCCCGCCTTGAGACACGCCTCCATGATGGTCAGGTCTTGGTAAGGAAGAGCCACGTTGATACAGATGTCTGGGCGGAAGCTCTCGAAGAGCTTCACAAGCTGCTCCACATCGTCAGCATCCACCTGAGCGGTCTGGATCTTGACGTTCTTTATCTGTGCTGCGATGGCGTCACACTTAGACTTAGTGCGGCTCGCCAGCATAATGTCGGTAAAGGTCTCAGCATTCTGAGCCACCTTGTGAGCTACTACGGTGCCTACGCCACCAGCTCCGATGATGATCACTCTTGTCATAGAGGTTGTATAGTTAAAAGCGTTAGAGATTCATGAGGTCTATGGTAGCCACACCGCCATCCTTTTGCGGATGCCTTATGCGTCATCGCTACTTTGCTCTGCCAAAGATACGAAAAAGAAGTTAGAGATTAGAGGCTAGAGTCTAGTTCCACAGGGCTGACGCATTATACCCTGTATCCTAGGAGCTGTGCCTGACGCCAACCGAGGAATAGATGGATTAAGTCTTGTCACATAGCGCTATGGACTCACATTATAG
>UWSO01000033.1 GCA_900538385.1 uncultured Porphyromonas sp. | reverse complement strand
CGCACAGACCGTGCGTCCCTACAGGAGTCGTATTGCTTTGCTGGAGACGGACGCCTTTCGCTGGACACGATCGTGTGTCCCGATATTTCGCTACTCGTCTCGCTGTACTACGACGGACGCTCAGACCGAGCGTCCCTACAGAAGTCGTATTGCTTTGCTGGAGACAGGCGCTTTCTCGCTGGATACTAGCCGTGCGCCGATACAGCGTGCTACTCGTTTCATCGGGCTAGTCGTGAGATTTGCGGAGTTGAGGTCTCAGTGTTGGCTTGCGCATCTAAAAAAAAAAGTATCTTTGCGACAAGCAGTGCATTTAAATACAGATAAAAATAGCTATGATGCCAGGAAGAAAGGGCGTACTTCTCGCGATATTGGTTGTGGTTAGCTTGATGCTCACCCATAGCCTCAGCGGACAAACGCTTAAAGAAGGTTCCAACGGACAAACAGTTAAAGAGGATCTCAGTGGGCAGGCTGTCAAAGGGCAACCCCAGCAACCTCAGAGCGCGCAGCCGCAGCAAGGAGAGATTTACCGTGGGCAGCTCAGAGATAGGGTGACCCAGGAGCCTATCTCTATGGCGACCGTCATATTGCTTTCGGCTGATTCGACGGTGATCTCCACGACGCTTTCGAGCGATGGGGGGACCTTCGAGCTTTCGGGTGAGGGGGCTCATTGGCTTCAGGTTAACCATCTAGCGTATCAGACACTTCGCGTGAGCCTTGATGCTCCGCTGCCTGACGTGCTCTATATGGATCAAGCAACTGGTGAACTGGGCGAGGTGGTGGTCAAGGCTGAGCGTCCGCTCATGAAGCTCGTTGATGGCACCACTCCGAGCTACGATATTGATCAGCTCTTTGCGCATAGCTCTGTCACCACCGCTTATGAGATGCTGGGACAGCTCCCTGGTATGTCAATGCAGGGCGATGTGCCGACGCTCGTGGGGACCAATGGCTATACCTTGGTCTTCAATGGTCAGCCCTCGAATGTCCCTCAGAATATGCTGCTCGAGCGCCTCAAGAGCATTCCCCGAGAGATGGTCGCTAGTGTGGAGATCTCCTATACTCCCATTGCCCGCTATCGAGCTAAGGGCGCTTCGATCAATGTGGTCTTCAAGGGGCAGGCTGCGGGCACTCCTCTGAGTGGCACCTCTGGTCAGCTCTTTACCGAGTATAGCAATCGGTACTACAGCAACTACGCTGCGGGTGGTAGTGTCAACTACTCTGCTCCCAATGGCTTCTCCGTCACTGCCAATTATAGGGGTAGTCTAGGTAAAATTCGAAGTGACTTGATCTACGACATAGCCCCCTTTGGTCGCTATACCAAGGGGCTTGCGATAGAGAATACGGGCTACACGAACTATAACAGGCATACGCTCTTTGCCGAGCTGGGGTATAAGTTCGGGCGGCATGCGCTATCCGTTGACTACTATGGGAGCTTGACCCCTCCCGAGGGTACGACCCGATACCAAGTCAACCAAAAGGAGCGTGCACCTCTGGAGTCACTCAATAAAGGCAATGATAATACGCATCACGTCGCCATAAACTATAGTTTGGGTGGCAACTTGCTGGCGGGGCTCTTCTACACGCATTATCGGGATCACAGAGAGGTGCTCTATGGTATGGAGCAGTCTCCTCGCTCACCTTATGCCACGAGCTATACGAGTGATCAGCTCGCGCAGGTGTGGGGCGGGCATATCGACAATAGTCATAGCTGGGAGAGTGGCTGGGGTCTGTCGTACGGTTCCAAGGTCTCCTACTCCAAGACGATCAATGGACAAACCTACCTCTGGCAAAATGGTCGGGAGGTGCCAAATGAAGCAGTGTCAGGAACCAGTAAAGAGCTACTGGCGGACCTCTATATAGGTGGTAAAAAGCAGTTTAGTAATGGGCTAAGCCTGGGGCTAACCTTAATCGGAGACTACGCCAACTATATAGATGCGGAGGAGACCTTTCAGATTATCCCGCAGGCGAATCTCAGCTACGCACGCAATCCCAACCATGTTCTACAGGTGAATATACAATCTGTCAAGAGGGACCCAAGCTATTGGGAGCGTGAGCCCTTCTCCCGGTCGGATGATCGCTATCAGCTCTGGGAGGGTAATCCACAGATCAGACCTTACGTGACTTATTTTGGGCAGGTGAACTACATCTTCAAGCAGCGGTATGTCTTCTTCCTGAGCGGTTACTATCAGCCTCATCGCTTCGAGCAGCAGATGTACCTAGACCCTGATAGGAGTCGTCTGGTCTACAAAACATGGAACTGGCACTACTCCAATAATGTCAGTGTCGGAGCTGTCGTACCACTACCTCAGACCCCGTGGTGGAGTGCACGCCTGACCCTCAATGGTCAGCTCAACTCAGTTAAGCTAGACATTCCCTACGAGCCGACCTATCAGTGCACCAAGCCTCAGTACTATGTCGCCCTATCTAATGAGTTTAGGCTCAGCCAAAAGCACAATATCACCATCGGGCTAGACGGAAGCTATCTGCATGGAGCCATACAGGGCTACTATAGTCTAGGCGATATATACAACCTCGCTTGTCGTGCTAAGTGGACCAGCCAAGATAAGAAGTGGAGCCTTACCTTGCGGGGAGACGACCTCCTCAATGCGGGTGTGCCACGGGTGCGGGTCAACTACGGCATCCATCAGGTGGACTTCCAGCCCTCGCGCTACAATACCCGCTTCTCAGTCCATCTGAGCTACACGTTCGGTAGCTTTGACAAGGTAGAGACGAAGGAGCCTACACAGCTCTCGACCGACCGCTTCGGTATCTGACGCTTTCGCGCTTTACTCCCTTTGTTGCGGCCTCTTGCGCTAATTCTAGCGTAAGAGGTTGCTGAGAGGTGTGATTTCCTCCCGAGGAAATTGAAAATATCCACGGAGGAAATGGGCAAATTCTTCCGAAGTATCGTTTGATTCTTCCGAAGTATCGTTTGATTCTTCCGAAGTATTTCTGTTTTCTTCGGAGGAAGTGGTATCGGAGGTATCAGAGTGATCAGAGAGGATCGGAAAGATCGGAGTGATCGGAGGTGTTAGAGGTATCAGAGTGGATCGGAGTGATCGGAGGTATCAGAGGTATCAGAGTGGATCGGAGGTATCAGAGTGGATCGGAGTGATCAGAGTGGATCGGAACAATCAGAATGAAGCAAAGCGATCGGAGTGACGGGTGTGAAGTCAGTGTGGGGAGTCGCTATCAACTAATTGTTGTATTTTTGTCCAAGCACTTACTACAATCTAATCTCTGAACGTATGAAGATAGCAGTCGCAGGCATGGGCTATGTGGGACTCTCGGTGGCGGTACTCTTGGCACAGCACCACGAGGTGGTGGGCGTGGACATACTGCCCGAGCGGGTGGACCTAATCAATCAGCGTAAGTCACCGATACAGGACGACTACCTCGAGGAGTACCTGGCGACACGACAGCTCCGGCTGCGTACTACGCTAGATGCCGAGGAGGCTTACCGAGGGGCGGACTTTGTCGTGGTGGCTACGCCGACCAACTATGACTCGGTGCAGAACTTCTTCAACACCTCTGCCGTCGAGGCGGTGGTCGCTGCCGTACGTGCCTGCAATCCCGCAGCAACGATTGTGATTAAGTCAACCGTCCCCGTTGGCTACACGGCTCATCTGCGCGAATTGATGGACTACGACGATATCCTCTTTGCGCCAGAGTTCCTCCGTGAGAGTAAGGCTCTCTACGACAACCTTTACCCTTCGCGCATTATCGTGGGTTATGACAAGCAGAGCGCGCATCAGCGGGAGGGTGCTGAGCGCTTTGCCGAGCTGATACGTGAGGGGGCCATTCGCCAAGATATGCCTGTGCTGCTGATGGGTACGACAGAGGCTGAGGCGGTCAAGCTTTTTGCCAATACTTACCTAGCGCTGCGGGTTTCTTACTTTAATGAGCTGGACACCTATGCCGAGCTTAAGGAGCTGGATAGCAAGAGCATCATCGAGGGCGTTTGCCTAGATCCCCGCATTGGTGATCACTACAACAATCCCTCCTTTGGCTATGGGGGCTATTGCCTGCCTAAGGATACGAAGCAGCTCCTCGCTAACTACGATGCTGTGCCGCAAAACATCATCGGCGCGATTGTGGCGAGTAACCGTACGCGCAAGGACTTCATCGCTGATCAGGTCCTCAAGATGGCTGGCTATTATAGCTATATGGAGGAGAATCAGTACGACCCGACGCAAGAGCGTGAGTGCGTCATCGGCATTTACCGCCTGACGATGAAGAGCCACAGTGACAACTTCCGCCACTCTTCGATCCAGGGGGTGATGAAGCGCATCAAGGCAAAGGGGGCTAAGGTGATCATCTACGAGCCTACGCTGGCGCAGCATACGACCTTCTTCGGGAGCCTCGTGGAGAACGACTTAGCGACCTTTAAGGCTCGCTCTCAGGCGATCATTACGAACCGCTACCACGCCGACCTCGACGATGTCGCCGAGCGGGTCTACACACGAGACATCTTCCGCCGAGACTAAAGCGGGAGGGGGATAAGCTCCCTTAACAGTTCCTCAACATACAAGTGGTACATTTGCCTAAATACCATTGTATCGCAACTTATGGGCAAGACAACGAAACGCAAAGTGAATAAATTCCCCTACATAGATCGAGATATAAGCTGGATGTACTTCAATCGGCGCATCCTCCTAGAGAGTGCGCGAGAGGATGTCCCGCTGATGGAGCGACTGAACTTCTTGGGCATCTACTCAAACAATCTGGACGAGTTCTTTCGTGTGCGTGTGGCTTCGCTACGTCGCATCGCAGAGGACGAGGATCTGTCAGCACCGCAGCGTAAGGAGGCGGAGCGGACGCTTCGTAAGATCTATAAAATCAATAAGGAGTATGCTGAGACCTTTGAGGAGAACTTTCAACAGGCACTGGATGATCTCGCTGAGGCGGGCATACGAGTAGTCAATGAGCGAGAGCTGACACCGCGACAGGAGGAGCAGGTCTTTGACTTCTATATTCGGCAGTTGGGGGCGAGTACCAATCCGCTCTCGCTGCGCAAGATGGACTTTTCGGCAGATCAGATAGAGGAGTCGATCTACCTAGCGGTGCAGATGAAGG
Organism: uncultured Porphyromonas sp.; assembly: GCA_900538385.1. GTDB lineage: Bacteria > Bacteroidota > Bacteroidia > Bacteroidales > Porphyromonadaceae > Porphyromonas. The sequence continues at coordinate 18,276 of UWSO01000033.1, read as the reverse complement.
AGCTAGAGCAGGGGAGTGACAAACCACTGCGTCAGAGTGTCGGCATCATCAAGGCGCCTGTGGAGAAGTTCGGCCGATTTATCCGCATCGCAGACGATGAGGAGGGGAGGGTCTGCATCATGTTCCTCGACGATGTGATCCGCTTCAACCTTAAGTATATCTTTGCGGGCTTGCGGTGCAATGACTTTGAGGCTTACACCTTCAAGTTTACCAAGGATGCGGAGATGGACATTCGCGAGGAGGATGTCGATGTGGGTGTGGTGCAGCGTGTCTCTAAGGGTCTGCGTCGCCGTCGCAAGGGCGAGATGCTCCGTGTGGTCTACGATGCCGATATGCCTGGCTCGCTGCGCAATAAGATCTTTCGCAAGGCAGGACTAGACAGCAACGATGCCAAGGTGGCGGGCGGGCGTTACCACAATCTGCGTGATCTGATGGACTTTCCTAAGTGCGGTCGCCAAGACTTGTGTAATCCGCCACAGACACCGATCCTAGGCGATGGCATCGACTTCACAGAGAGTATGATTGATCAGGTGCTGCATCGAGATCGGCACTTGCACTTCCCCTATCACAGTTTCAACCGCTTCCTGCGTCTCCTGCGTGAGGCAGCTATTAGCGATGAGGTGCGGGGGATCAAGTGTACACTCTACCGTGTCGCTAAGGACTCGAACGTGATCAATGCTCTGATCGCTGCGGCTAAGAATGGCAAGAAAGTGACGGTCGTCGTGGAGCTGCTGGCACGCTTTGACGAGGAGAGCAACATAGCCTGGGCTAAGGAGATGATCGAGGCGGGCATCAATGTGCTCTTTGGTCCTGAAACGCTGAAGATACATAGCAAGCTGGTCCATATCACGACCCGACATGGAGATATAGCCTGCATCGGTACGGGCAATATGCACGAGGGCACAGCTCGTGTCTACACCGACGTGATGCTGATGACGGCTAATAAGAGTGTGGCGAGGGAGGTGGCGGATGTCTTTAAGTACATTGAGAAGCCTTACCTGGATACTCACTTTAAGGAGTTACTGGTTTCGCCAAATGATATGCGTCGTCGCTTTATCATTCTGATCAATCGTGAGATCAAAAATAAGCTCGCGGGCAAGCCTGCCTACATTATGGTCAAGGTAAATCACATCGTCGATCCTGCCCTCACCAAGCGTCTCTACGCAGCCTCTCAGGCGGGTGTGGACGTTGACCTCTTGGTGCGTGGTAACTGTTCGCTGGTGCCAGGTGTCAAGGGGGTGAGCGAAAACATTCGCGTCTATGGCATCATAGATCGCTATCTAGAGCACTCGCGCATCTTTATCTTTTGCAATAATGACGATCCGCTCTACTATATCGGATCAGCCGACTGGATGCAGCGCAACTTGGATCGTCGTATCGAGGTGGTGGCTCCTGTCTACGATAAGGAGATACAGCGAGACCTGCATCACATCGTGGCGTGCGGACTGCAAGATGTCTCGCAGGGACACTACGTCAACAGTCACGATGGACGTCCTCGGCGTGAGGATGCTCCGACGCCATGGTACCGCTCGCAGACCGACCTCTACGCTTACTACCTACAGCAAGATATAGACACTGATACGAAGATATGAGAAAGCTCAACCTCGCCGCCATCGACATCGGCTCGAATGCCGTGCGGCTCCTGATCAAGTGCGTCAATAGTGACCTCTCCGAGCAACCGCTCAGTAAGGTGCAGCTCCTGCGTGTGCCACTCCGACTGGGCGAAGATGCTTTCATCTCTGGGCAGATATCTAAGAGGAAGCAGCGTGATATACTCTCTCTTATGAAGGTCTACAAGCATCTGATGAAGATCTACGACGTGGCTCACTATCGAGCCTGCGCTACCTCAGCGATGCGAGAGGCGAGCAATGCTGATGAGATCGTGGATAAGGTGCTACGCAAGACTGGTATAGAGATAGAGGTGATCTCTGGTGAGGAGGAGGCTGCTCTTGTGGCACAAAGCAAGATACACCGCATCATCACGACAGATCGCAACTACCTCTTTATGGATGTGGGTGGAGGTAGCACAGAGTTAAACCTCTATGTGGGCGGAGAGCCTGTCGCTACACGCTCTTTCGATATAGGTACGGTACGCATGCTGAGCGGGGTGGTGCGAGATGCGACCTTTCAGGCTTTCGATCAGTATCTCTCGGAGCTGTATAGCGAGTATGGAGCTGCGACCATCGTTGGTACGGGTGGCAATATCAACCGGCTTGCTCGACTCAACGGCACGACCGACCTCGCTAAGCCTAATACCCGCTTCATCTCTGCTGAGGCGCTGCAGGAGATCTACGAGACGCTGGCGGCACTGACGGATGAGCAGCGTATGACCCGCTTTAATCTAAAGCCCGACCGCTCCGATGTGATTGTCCCGGCGGGTGAGCTCTTCACCAGAGTCGTCGCGGCCCTACATGCTGATCAGGTGATCGTACCAACAATTGGTGTGGCGGACGGCATCATCGACCAGCTTTACCTGAAGATAATGGACTAAACTCGTATCTTTGCTCTTGGCAAGGCTACGAAGCCTGTCTTCTAATTCACACTTTAATCTACCAAGAAGCATGATACAACCCTTCACATACTACAATCCCACGAAGCTTGTCTTCGGCGAGGGACGCATTGCTGAGCTTCCTCGGCTCATTGATCCACACTACCGCATCCTCCTCGTGATGGGCGGTGGTAGCATACGAAGCAATGGCGTTTACGACGCTGTGTGCCAAGCACTGGAGGACCGCTCGGTGACCGAGTTTTGGGGCATCGAGTCCAATCCTACGGTCGAGACGATCCGTAAGGCTGTCCAGCTGGGGCGTCAGGAGCAGTGCGACTTTGTCCTAGCCGTAGGCGGAGGCTCAGTCATAGATGCGAGCAAGCTGATCATCGCTGCAATGTGCAGTGACCAGGACCCCTGGGATATAGTCCGTGCTGGCAAGCATAGGGGCGAGCATCTACCGCTCGGTGTCGTGCTGACGATTCCAGCTACGGGATCGGAGATGAATAGCGGTGGTGTCATCTCTTGTCGTGAGACACAGGAGAAGTATTCGTTCTCAAGCAAGCATCCACAATTCTCCATCCTAGATCCTCGTGTACCGACCTCTCTACCGCCTTATCAGGTAGCGTGTGGTATAGCCGATACCTTCGTCCATGTTATGGAGCAGTACATGACGACGATGCGCAGTCCACTCCTGATGGATCGTATGGCCGAGGGGGTGCTACACACGCTCATTGAGATAGCTCCAGGGCTGACGCACAACCATCAGGATGTCGACCTGATGGGCGAGTTCATGCTCTGCGCTACTGTCGGACTCAACGGCTACCTCTCGTGGGGCGTGGACCAAGACTGGAGTACGCACTACATAGGTCACGAGGTGACCGCCCTGACGGGACTGACGCACGGACACACGCTCGCTATCATACTCCCCGCTACGCTGCAGGTGATGCGCCATCTAGGCAAGCAGGACAAGCTCATCCAGTATGCGGCTCGGATCTGGGGCTTGACCCCTCAGGCGTGCCAAGGCGAGGAGCACGCTGTCACGGCAGCTATCGAGGCGACGAAGCAGTTCTTTGCCAAGCTCGGTCTCTCGGTCACGCTACGCGATGCGGAGGTACCTCACGAGGTGATCGATGAGGTGGTGCGTCGCTTTACAGAGCGTGGCACCGTGCTCGGGGAACATCAGAATATGACACCCGAGATTGTGAGACAGATACTAGAGCTGGCTTACGAATAAGTCGCTTCCGGGAGAATGTGTATCTTTGTAACCGACAAAGCGTGATGCGCTCCTCGCTCTAAGCCAATATGGGCGGGGCTGCGCCTCAGAGGGCTAAGTATAGAATCATTTCAAACAATAGATAAGCTAGACACACTATGCAAAAGAATCAGGACTGGAAGTCCTATTATCAATCTCATCTGACCACCCCCCTAGAGGCTCTCAAGAAGGAGCTCACAGAGGGGTGTAACATTGTCATAGGTCATGCGGCTGCTGCGCCAGATACAATCCTCAAGAGTATGATGGAGCATGTCGCTGAGCTACCCACAGGTAATATCTTTCACGTCCTGTATTATGGTGCTGGGTACCAGTTTACGCCAGAGATAGCGCAGCACTTCAATCTCAAGATCAACTTCCTCGAGGCCAACGCTCGCAAGGCGTGCCGTGCGGGGTTGGTGGACTTCTTCCCCTGCCACTTCCATGAGGTGCCAGGGCTCTTTACCGATGGCTTCTATCCTGTAGATGTAGCTATCGTCCAGTTGACCAGACCCAATGAAGAGGGCTACTGCTCCTTCAGTCTCTCATGCGACTATACCAAGCCTGCTGTGGAGGCTGCTCGTGTCGTGATCGCAGAGGTCAATGATCAGCTCCCCTTCATCGGTGGCGACAACCTGATCCATGTGACGAAGCTGGATCATATCATCGAGGTGAGCACGGCTGTACCCGAGGTGCCACCCGCTGTACCTGGTGAGATCGAGCGCAAGATCGGTGAGATCTGTGCATCCATGATCAAAGATGGCGACACGCTCCAGCTCGGTATCGGAGCTATCCCCGATGCAGTCTTGAGCAACCTCACGGATCGCAAGGATCTAGGCATCCACTCGGAGATGATCACCGATGGTGTTATGAAACTGATGCGTAAAGGGGTCATCACCGGTAAGTGTAAGACACGCAATGCCAATAAGGTGGTCACAGCCTTTGCGATGGGTACGAAGGAACTGTACGACTTCTTCGACCACAATGAGGAGGTTGAGATGTATCCCGTGAGCTATACGAATGATCCCTTTGTCGTGGCAAGCATTGACAACATGGTCTCGATCAATTCTTGTCTGGAAATCGACCTGCTCGGTCAGGTCAATGCTGAGAGCATCGGCTACAACATGCTGAGTGGCTCTGGCGGTCAGGTGGACTTCATGCGTGGTGCTAGACGCTCCAAGGGCGGGCGCAGTATCCTCGCCTTCGCCTCTACTGCCAAGGGCGGTGAGATCAGCCGTATCGTGCCGATCCTAGCGGAGGGCGCAGCAGTGACTACTGGTCGCAACGATGTGGACTATGTAGTTACGGAGTATGGTGTGGCACGTCTCCGTGGTAAAACGGCACGTGAGCGCGCCGAGGCGCTTATCGGCATCGCACATCCTAAGTTTAGAGAGATGCTTCAGGAGGCTGTCATCAAGCGCTGGGGCAAGTAGTCGTAGCTTACCGATCATTATATGCGAGTCTTCTCTAGTAGCGACACCAGTATCGTTGCTCAGAGGAGGCTCGCTTAGCTTTTTGATAAAACTATAGAGCCGTATCGTATGAATGTACGCATAGAGCCTAGCTGGCATCAAGTGCTGGAGGAGGAGTTCGGAAAGTTTTACTTTGAGACCTTGACCTCTTTTGTGCGCTCGGAGTACCAGACGAAGAGGATCTACCCACCTGGTGGGCAGATCTTTCGAGCCTTTGACCTTTGTCCCTTTGAAGATGTGCGAGTCGTCATCCTCGGGCAAGATCCTTACCACGGTGTGGGGCAGGCCGAGGGGCTAGCCTTCTCTGTGCCAGAGGGTGTCGAGGTGCCACCCAGCCTGCGCAACATATTGACCGAGATCGCCTCCGACCTAGGGCGTCCCTCGCAGATCGTCGGGGGGCATCTAACGCCATGGTGTAGTCAGGGTGTCCTCTTGCTAAACGCTACGCTCACGGTCGTAGCACACGAAGCAGGCTCGCATCAGGGACGCGGGTGGGAGACCTTCACCGATCAGGTCATCTCGCTCTTGAGTAGCCAGAGAGAGCATCTCGTCTTCATGCTATGGGGTAACTATGCGCGCTGTAAGCGGGCACTGATAGATCGCCAGAAGCACCTCATCCTCGAGGCGCCTCATCCTAGTCCTCTGTCGGCTCATCGGGGCTTCTTCGGCTGCCGGCACTTTTCCAAGGCCAATGCTTACCTACAGCGATACGGCTACGAGCCGATCCGCTGGTGATAAGATCGTAGACATAAGATAGAGAGAGGGTCGCTATTCACATATCGTGAGTAGCGACCCTCTCTAATGAAAAGGCAAACAAATAAGGTATAAGCTATAGCCTAGCTGACACGCATACGTGTGTAGCTAGGCTATTGTGCTGTATATCTATTTTAGCAGACGCCCTGACCAACCATTGCCTTAGCGACCTTCATGAAGCCGGCAATATTAGCACCCTTGACGTAGTTGATGTAGCCGTCAGGCTCCTTACCGTACTCTACGCACTGAGTGTGGATGTCCTTCATGATCTGATGTAGACGCTCGTCTACCTCAGCCTCAGACCAGTAGATGTGAGCTGCGTTCTGTGACATCTCTAGGCAAGAGCAAGAGACACCACCACAGTTGACAGCCTTACCAGGAGCGAAGATGATGCGCTTCTCAACGAAGTACTCAGCAGCCTCTGCTGTACAACCCATGTTAGAAACCTCAGCAACGATCGTTACACCGTTCTCGACGAGTTTCTTAGCATCGTCACCGTTGAGCTCGTTCTGGATAGCGCAGGGGAGAGCGATGTCTACCTTGTGCTCCCAGGGCTTCTTGCCTGCGAAGAACTGTGCGCCAAACTTCTTAGCATATGGCTCTACGACGTCGTTGCCACTGTTGCGGAGTTCGCACATGTAGTCAAACTTCTCCTGTGTGCTGACACCGTTCTCATCGTAGATGTAACCATCAGGACCAGAGATGCAGACAACCTTAGCGCCTAGCTCAGTAGCCTTCATGGTAGCACCCCAAGCGACGTTACCGAAGCCTGAGATAGCAACTGTCTTGCCCTTGAAGTCGATGTTGTGCTGCTTGCAGATATCATTGACCATGTAGATAGCACCGTAGCCCGTTGACTCAGGACGGAGGCGTGATCCACCGAACTCATGACCCTTGCCTGTGAAAGTACCTGTGCACTCACGAGTGAGCTTCTTGTACATACCGTACATAAAGCCTACCTCACGACCACCGACACCTACGTCGCCTGCAGGGATATCCATGTCCGGGCCAATATACTTGTAGAGCTCTGTGACATAAGCCTGGCAGAAGCGCATGATCTCGCGCTCGCTCTTACCCTTTGGAGAGAAGTCAGAGCCACCCTTACCACCACCCATAGGAAGTGTAGAGAGGGCATTCTTGAAGGTCTGCTCGAAGCCGAGGAACTTGAGGGTAGAGAGGTTCACCGTGTGGTGGAAGCGTGTACCACCCTTGTACGGGCCAATAGCATTGTTGAACTGTACGCGGTAACCGAGGTTGATCTGGACCTCACCCTTGTCGTCCACCCAGGGGATACGGAAGGTGAAGATACGGTCGGGCTCGACGAGGCGCTCGACGATCTTGTTCTTCTCAAACTCTGGATGCTGGTTGTAAATGTCCTCGATAGAAAGGAGGACCTCACGGACAGCCTGGATGAACTCCGGCTCGCCTGGATGCTTTGCCTCTAGCTGGGCAATGATCTCACTTGTCTTCATTTGATTTAATGATTAGGATTATCGGATATGTACCACAAAGTTACGCCTTATTTCCCAATGAAGCAAGCCCTCAGCACACCAAAGTTCAAATAGCTGAGTCAAGTCGCTCCATTCCTACTTGGGGTGCTGGAAAGAAGCCGTCTGGAGCTGACACATTGTACCGACAATTTCTGACTTTCACGAGGTATTTGACAAATAACTCACCAGGAAATCTCAAATCTCTACCGAGAAAAGCCGAAATAGATCGGAAGGTCGAAATAAAACTTCGGAAGAATGAAATGAAACTTCGGAAGAATGAAATGAAAGTTCCGAGGAATTTGCCAATTGCTCCCTGGAGAACTTCAATTTCCTCGTGAAGAAGCAGTATCTGGGCGCATCTCTCTACTTATAATATTCAGAATTCAATCAATTGACGGGAGGAGGCTTCGAACGATAGATACTGAACGTTCGCATCGTTTTGATATACAATATATTACCGACTATTTGGTATTGCTGTTCTAACGATTACGCTCTACCTTTGCACAGTGTAAGGGTGTCCATAGGGAGATGCTTTTCACCTCCTCTCTAAACGCTCTTGCGCATAGGGGCTATTTCAGTAAAACGGCTCCAAGTATATAACAACAGATTAATATGAGACAATCAAACAATCAATTCCTAGGCGCATTGGGCCGCTTAGGACACTCCATGGGGAGCAAGCGACCGCTCGCTTATCTAGGGCTGGTCTGCTCTGCCGTGGCGCACGTGGTGGCACTGGTGCCATTCATCTTTATTTGGCTTATCCTGCGGGAGTTGCTCGGTGGCTCTGTGGACTCCAGCGCCATCACGCGATGGGCTTGGTGGGCAGTCGGGGCGGGACTGCTCTATATACTCCTCTATGGGGTGGCGTTGATGCTGACGCATGTGGCAGCCTTTAGGGTAGAGCGGACTTTGCGAGGGGATGCTATGAGGCGTATGCTGGAGATGCCCTTGGGCTTCTTCGATCAGCAGAACCTAGGCAAGCTCAAAAACGTCATCGACGACAATGTTGGCCTGACCCACACTTTCTGCGCTCACCAGTTGCCAGACCTCGTTGGGACGCTGGTCTGCTTTGCGACGCTCTGCGTGATGATGTTTGTCCTGGAGTGGCGCATGGCTCTGCTCTGTCTCATACCAGTCTTGATACAGCTCCTGGCGATGGGCTCGATGATGACCAACAAAGCGTACCGTGAGAGTATGGGTGCCTATATGAATCACCAGCAAAGGATGAGCAGTGAGGCGGTCGAGTATGTGCGTGGTATGCCCGTGGTGAAAGCTTTCCAGCAGTCGATCTACTCCTTCAATGCTTTTCACCAGACGCTACTGGACTATGCCAAGTGGGCGAAGGTGTATGCTCGTAGTTGTCGGCGTATGTTTAGCATCTACACGGTAGCTTCCTTTGGCTATGCATTTATCTTGGTACCCTTTGCCTATTATCTCTTGAGCCGAGGCGAAGATATGGTCGGTGTGGTGAGCAGCTTGGTCTTCTTTATCCTCGTTACGCCATTCATCGGGGAGTGTACGATGCGGCTCATGTATGTGGTCAGTGGCAAGCGTGAGGCTGTGCAGGCTTTAGATAGGCTGGATGCCCTCTGCGATGCTTCTTCGGGGGCAAAGAGTAGTACGCCTCTCACGCTCTCTAGTCATACGATCCAGCTGGAGGAGGTATCCTTTAGATATAGTCCAGAGGCTCCTCTGGCGGTGAGTGATGTGACGCTCACAATCCCTGAGGGTGCCTGCGTGGCTCTCGTAGGAGCTAGCGGGAGTGGCAAGACAACGCTGGCTCGTCTCGTGGCTCGCTTTTGGGATGTGGAGACAGGGCGGATTACTATCGGGGGAGAAGATATAAGTCAGGTTGCTGTCGAGGAGGTGCTACGGCACATCTCCTTCGTCTTCCAGAGTGAAAAGCTCTTTAAGAAGTCCATCCGTGACAATGTAGCCTACGGATCTGCTAAGGCTACGGACGAAGAAATCTATGCAGCCCTTGACAAAGCACACTGCCTAGAGCTGGTGCGTAGTCTGCCACAAGGGTTGGACACGGTCATCGGCTCTAAGGGCGTCTACCTCAGTGGGGGAGAGCAGCAGCGGATAGCTCTGGCGAGAGCTTTCCTCAAGGATGCGCCGATACTGCTCCTTGACGAGGCTACCTCTTTTGCCGATCCAGAGAGTGAGCATGCGATCCAGGAGAGCCTGCATCGTCTGATGGCGTACAAGACCGTCCTGATGATAGCGCATCGTCTCTCCTCGGTCGTCAATGCGGATCTTATTGTGGTGATGCAGCAGGGACGCATCGTAGAGCAAGGCTCCCACACGGAGCTACTGGCTCGTACTAATGGACTCTATGCCTCTATGTGGCAGGAGTATCAAGAATCTATCAAATGGACTATATAAGCTATGAAGCATCTAAATCTAATCAACTGGATGGAGCGCAAGATGGCGCTCTCGCCTAGAGGAGCGCACAACTTCCTCTCGGCTTGTCTCTGGACTGGTGTGCAAAACCTCTCCTTCATGCTCCCCGTGATGCTCGTTTACCTCCTAATGATGGAGCTATTTGGCGAGAGCAGAGGCCTCACCCTCTGGGCACTGGTAGGGATTGCACTCTTATCTATAATAGGTATGTATGTCATCACTCGCAGACAGTACGACAGCACTTTCCTAGCCGTCTACAGCGAGAGTGCTACTATGCGCATACGACTAGCGGAGAAGATGAGACGACTACCGCTCTCCTTCTTCGACCGTCACGATGCGAGTGATCTGACAAGTCGTGTGATGTCTGATGTCTCATTTCTTGAAAACGCATATTCGCATACTCTGCCACAGATGGTAGCTTCCTTTATCGTCCTCCTCTTGGCGGGATGTGGATTAGCCTTCTTAGATTGGCGGTTAGCCTTGGCACTCTTTTGGGCAGCGCCCGTGTCGCTCCTGATCCTATGGGGATGTCTGGCTTCGCAAAAGCGCTCCTTCGTCAAGCTCTCCAAGTCGCAGCTCTCTGTGAGCGAAAAGGTCGAAGAGGGCCTACAGCTACATCAGACGATCAAGGCATACGGTGGCGAAACGCTCTATATGACAGAGCTGGATGCCGTCTTGGCTAGTTATGAACGTACCTGCTTTAACTCCGAGTTGGCTAGCTTCGTCATGGTCAATGGACTACGCTCTTTGCTACAGCTAGCGATACCGACGCTGGTCATCGTGGGGAGCCACCTTTACCTAGTGGGAGAGGTGTCGCTCGGCATCCTCCTCTTCTTCCTGCTGATCTCTGTGTCGGTCTATACACCGCTGACTATGCTGATGACGAATGCACTCGTAACGCTCTTTGCCTCTGTGCGGATAGATCGTATGAATGAGATCTACAATATGCCGACACAGGAGGGACGGACGGACTTTGCGCCTAAGAGCTTCGACCTAACGTTTGAGGATGTATCCTTTTCCTACAATGAGGGTGCGCAGGTGCTGAATCAGGTCTTCTTTACCGCCAAGCAGGGCGAGGTGACGGCTCTCGTCGGTCCGAGCGGTGGGGGCAAGAGTACCTGTGCACGACTAGCCTCCCGCTTCTGGGACTGTCAGAGTGGGGTCGTATCGCTCGGAGGCGAAGACTTAACAGCAGTCGATCCAGAGACACTTCTCAAGTACTACGCCATCGTCTTTCAAGATGTGGTACTCTTTAATAATACGGTGATGGAAAACATTCGCATCGGACGCAAAGAGGCGACAGATGCCGAGGTCCTTGAGGCTGCTCGGCTGGCGCAGTGTGACGACTTTGTAGCGCGGTTGCCCGAGGGGTATCAAACGCAGATAGGGGAGAATGGCAGTCGCCTCTCTGGAGGTGAGCGTCAGCGCATATCGATAGCTCGAGCTATCCTCAAGAATGCTCCGATCATCATCCTCGATGAGGCGACTGCAAGTCAAGACGCGGAGAGTGAGACGCAGATACAGCGGGCTCTCTCACAGCTTACGACGGATAAGACGGTGATAATCATTGCCCACCGTATGCGCACGATACGCAATGCGAACCGCATCGTAGTACTCTCTGGGGGGACGGTCGCTGCCTCTGGAACGCCTGACGAACTGTACGACGTGCCGGGCTACTACCGCACCGCTTGTGACCTGCAGCGAGTAGAGAGCTAGGCGAAGGCAACTTAGCCCTGTAGCTCGTACTGCGTCCCCCTTTGGCTAAAGCTGTGGGGCGGATTTGGAATCTCTTTGTATCGTGCTGGTTGTGTAGTACATACGAGTTCCAAAAACAGTTCCCCTCTTGGAACTTTTTAGTTCCAAGGGAGGAACTACTTAGTTCCAGGGCAGGAACTTTTCGGTTCCAAGGGTGGAACTCTTCGGTTCCATCGGAGGAACTGGGTATCAAAGAGACAAGAAAAGAGGAGACGACCAACTTGTGTGGCCGTCTCCTCTTGCGTTGATGGGGGGAGGTGAGGGGTTGCTCTAGAAGTGCGGGTAGACTCGATCGACGAGTGTCTGGCAGACCCGCTCGATGAAGTCTCTCTCGCCTTGCTCGGACGACATGATGTAGAGCGGTACGCCCTGCTCCTCAAGGTGATACGGGGGCTGCAGGTAGTCCCGCTTGACGACGTGGAAGCCGTTGCGCTCGTAGTAGTTGATGCGTCGCCCAGCTATTTCGGAGAGCGTCTCGGGCTCTACCTCGAAGTAAAGGGGCTCACGCCCAATGTACTTCTTGACCGTGTGCAGTGTTTGCTCGCCCAGACGATGGTTGCGTAGCTGCGGCAGGATGGCAAAGTGCTCTCCGTAGTAGAAGTCGTCGAAGTGCCACAGCGTGACGAAGCCCACGACTCCTAGCTCGGGATGCTCTAAGAGGAAGAAGTGGTAAGCGCCCTGCTCCCCGATGAGCTGCTCTAGGTCACTCCAAGGGCGACGCTCACTACGGGGAAAGGCCTCCTCGTAGAGCTGTCTGAGCGTAGGCAGATGGCTCTGGTGCGTCTCATTGCAGAGGTCACACCGCGTCATACGAACGAGCGAGACGAGTGGGGTAGCGGAGGAGCTCCCCTCAGAACTACTTGCCATAGTTGGGGTCGATGGCTACGATACCTGGAAGAGCTTTCCCCTCGATAGCCTCTAGGAGCGCACCACCACCGGTAGATACGTAAGATACTTCGTCGCCTAGACCGAGCTTGTTGATGCAGGCGACACTGTCCCCGCCACCGACGAGCGAATAGGCACCTTGTCGTGTCGCCTCAGCGACTGCCTGAGCGATAGCCTCGGAGCCACGAGCGAAGTTGTCAAACTCAAAGACTCCCGCAGGTCCATTCCACAGGATCGTCTTGCTAGTCAGGATGACCTCACGGTAGTCGGCACAAGCCTGAGCGCCTATGTCCATACCCATGCGGTCGGCAGGGATCTGATTGGTCGGGTAGGTCTCGGCAGGCGCATCGTTGGCAAAGTCGCACGTGGCGACCGTATCTACGGGTAGAAGGAGTCGCACGCCTTTAGCTTTAGCACGCTCCATGATATCTCGTGCCACCTCGATCTTGTCTTCCTCACAGAGGGAGTGACCTATCTCGCCGCCCTGCGCCTTGACAAAGGTGTAGGCCATACCGCCTCCAATGATGAGGTTGTCCACCTTGTCCATCAGATTGAGGATGATGTCGATCTTCGAGGAGACCTTAGAGCCTCCTAAGATAGCGGTAAAGGGGTGCTTAGCACCATGTAAGACACGCTGCACAGCCTCTACCTCTTGTAGCATCAGCATGCCAAACATCTTCTTGTCTGCGGCAAAGTACTGAGCAATGAGAGCCGTCGTGGCGTGTGCTCGGTGCGCAGCGCCAAAAGCATCGTTGACGTAGACATCAGCTAGTGTAGCCATCTCCTTGGCGTAAGCCTTCTGACGCTCCTTGAGATCTGCCTTAGCAGCTTTGAGGTCCTCTTCGTTGGTGTATTGGTCAGGGTTGTTTAGCTTGCCTTGCTCTTCCTCCTCGAAGCGTACGTTTTCCAATACGAGTATCTCGCCCGGCTGAAGCGCTTGTGCCATCTCTTTTGCCTGAGCACCACAGCTCACAGGGCAGTGGATGACGGGTACGTGGGTAAGTTCCTTGAGGTGCGGTACGATGAGCGCAGTAGAGAGCTTGGGATCACGACCCTTGGGGCGACCGAGGTGGGTGGCGATGATCACGCTGCCACCGTCGGATAGGATCTTGCGTAACGTAGGCAGGGCTGCACGCATGCGGGTGTCGTCGGTGATATGCCCCTTATCGTCAAAGGGGACGTTGAAGTCTACACGCACGAGAGCACGGAGACCAGAGAAGTCGAACTGATGAATGTTTGTCATGAATAGAAGTATGTAATTGGTCTGTATGAATGAACTTAGAAAGTATTTATCCGCTGATGGAGCCAAGTCTGTATTAGCTCCAGCAGATGCCTTGGCACGCCTAGCTGCTGCAGATCGTACATGCACTCCCCATAGGCGGAGATGAGTCTCTTCTGCTGTGTCTCGTCAGCGGTGGCTAGGAGCTTTCCTAGAGCTTGTAGCGTACCCTGTAGATCACCGCCGATAAGCGTCAAGAGAGCGGGCAGTAGGGGAGCGAATCCTTTATATTCAAGCTCGAGAGAGTCTTTGTCCAGCTGATCATACGAAGTGACGGGGCGACTAACATAAGCTTTAGCCTCATCCCATCGCTGTGTCATCATCAGGCACCAAGCGATGAGCGGATAGAGCGTGTCGGGATGCTCGTCTTCAAACTCACACTGTAGCAGCAGCGGGAGTGCCTTGTCGTAAAGACGTACCTTCATATAGAGGGTCCCGAGTCGCCGCAAGACAGCAAGTGAGGGCTTCTCGGGCTCAGACTGCTGGCGCACTTTCTCCATTAGCGTGATCGCAAGTCCTACCTGCTCCATGCGGTAGAGTATCTGCGCGATAAAGAGTGGACTGGTCTCGCCTGCGAGGAGATGCGGAGGTATCTGCTGCATGACGAAGTAAGCCTGCATGTACTTCTGCTCCTCATAGTAGGTCTGCGCTAAGCGATGCATGAGCTGAGCGCGAGCCTCTGGCTCTGTGGTGCGCATGATCTGAAACTGTATGGCAGCCTGCTCGCCAGCATACTCCTTCGTCTGAACGCAATAGGCGCGAAGTAAGTCGAGATGCTTGTCGTATAGCTCCTCCGTCTGCTTCTGGGCAAAGGGATTGAGCTTGCCAAAGCGTATCTCAAAGGGAGTCTCTGCTGCCACCTTTGCTCCGATGAAGGCGTAGATACGTGCCAGCTGACAGATGTAGCCTTGTAGCGCTTTCGTATAGTCGTCCGCTTCTAGCAGTTGTCGTTCCTGTGGTCGTATATAAGGAGTACGATTGATTACATTCTCCATAGCTAGGACACCCTGCGAGATGCCCTGTAGCACCTGACCAGGCAACTGGCTAATCCTAAAGATGGAGCCGTAGAAGTCTATGTCTACCTGCTGGAAGATGGACTCCCGCAGGAGCGTCATGATCTGATCCTCACCGAGCTGGTACTCATTGCTAAACTGAGCCATCACGGCTGCTAGGGAACTGTGCTGCAGGTCAAACGGAATGAGCCAGTGCGCCTCATCATCAAAGAAAGGACCCTGCAAGAGAGACCGTGTCGCAAAGGCGTTCACATCGAAGCCTCGTGCTACGAGACGCTTCAGCGCTTCGTATCCCTCCTGTACATCGTCCACGAGAGGCATTAGCTCCTCATCATCACCGAAGACACTCTCGAAGGTGGCTGGGCCCTCACTTTCACCCGTTGAAGAGAGGATCTCCTGAAAGCGTTGCTGAAACTCGGGACTGTTGAAGCGTCCGAAGAGCTTCTGCACATACTCCACTACCTGTGGCGTGTACTTCATGCGCAGGCGGTGGCTCCAGATCATGTCGTACTCCTCGAGGGTGATCGCCTCGCCGATCTGCTGGAGTTTGTAGGGAAGCTGATCCTCATAGAGTGCTAGACGGTTATTGTATAGTTCACCGACGAGAAGGACCCCAACGACGGCACGAATGCGCACCATCGTCTGTTCGCCTTGTGTCTTCATCAGCTTAACGAGGAGCCAGCATAGCTTGCCCCAATGCCACGAGCGTAGCAAAGCTAGGGTGACAGCTGTGAGTGCTGTCTGCTGTACGTAGTCGTCGAGCTGGTCTAGTGCGGAGGCTACTTCGTCGCTCCACTCCTGTGTGTAGAGCAGTCCCATCGTTAGCCGCTTGACCAGTTCGTCGTAGCGTGGACGGTCTACTGTGGCAAGGTTGGACTGAAGTGTCAGTTGCTCGACAACCATCGCGAGTCCTCCGTTGTCCAGCAGTAGGGAGTAGTAGTTCGCTTGCTTTTCGTACTGAGGCGATTGGGCCAGCCACTCGGTATCTCTCAGAGCATCGGTCACCTCGTAGAGCGTCCGGAGCAGGTAGCTGTAGTTAGTCACCAGCTCTGGGTCTTGTATTGGAGACTCTAGGTATTGTAGCATCGTCTCTAGGATGCGCTTGGCCGAGTGGTAGCGATCACGCTGCTCCACGGGGATACGCACATGAGACTGCATCTGCTCGCCCAGTAGCTTGACAGCCGAGGCGATCTGATGCTCAGAGATGAGCTGGTAGATATCGTCTGTAACCATATATATAATGTGTACCTGCTCTTAGATGCCTAGCTGATCACGTATCGCCTTGATGCGATCACGGAGTAGCTGCTCAGGATGATCGCAAGCGGGATCGGAGCCACGCTTGTAGGTGACACCGATGTAGTACTTGATCTTAGGCTCCGTGCCTGAGGGACGTATGGAGAGCACCGTGCCATCGGCCGTGTGGTACTGTAGCACATTGCTGGTCGCAGGCATCTTGATCGGGAAGGTTTCTCCACTCTTTAGGCACTTACCCTCGAGCGACTGATAGTCTAGGATCTTCACCACGGGACTGCCAGCCAGCTCCTTTACCGGATTAGAGCGGTAGTCGACCATCATCTGGCTTATCTCCTGAGCGCCCTTGATGCCCTTGCGCACTACGCTGACGCCCTGCTCGAGGAAGTAACCATGCTCGTAGTAAATCTTCTCAAGAAGCATATCAATGGTCAAACCCTTGTCCAGAGCCCACGCCGTCAGCTCTGCAAAGATAGCGCAAGCCGACACCGAACTCTTATCTCGTACAAACGTCTCCCAGAGGTAGCCGTAGCTTTCCTCACCACCACCTATGTAGCGACGCTTGCCCTCCTGCTCACGGATCTCGTTGGCGATCCACTTGAAGCCCGTGTAGCAGTCCATATAGTCCACTCCGTAGTCGTTCGCAATGGCGGGGATCAGCTCCGTGGTCACAATCGTCTTGACCACAAAGTCATCGGGACGTAGGTCGCCCAGCTCCTTGCGGCGCGCTATCGAGTAGTAGGTCAGCAGAGCGCAGATCTGGTTGCCATTGATTAGGTGCATCTCACCCTGCTCGTTGCGCACAGCGACACCGATGCGGTCACCATCAGGGTCACTCGCTAGAACTAGGTCAGCACCCGTAGCCTCGGCACGCTCTATCGCCAGCTTCATAGCTGCCGGCTCCTCGGGGTTTGGCGAGACGACTGTGGGGAAGTTGCCGTCGATCACATCTTGCTCCGGCACATGGATGATGTTCTTAAAGCCAAAAGCCTCTAGCGCACGAGGTACGATACGCACGCCAGTACCGTGAATGGGCGTATAGACGATCCCCATATCACGATGACGCTCTACCGACTCAGGAGAGAGCGACAGACCGCACACATCGTGGATAAAGCGGTCGTCTATCTCAGCACCGATCATCTCGACGAGTGCTGGATTGCCCTGCCACTTCACTTGATCAATGTCCGTGATGCTCTTTACCTCGTTGACAATAGCCTTGTCGTGCGGAGCAATGATCTGAGCTCCGTCGCTCCAGAAGACCTTGTAGCCGTTGTACTCCTTGGGGTTGTGCGAGGCAGTCACCATGACGCCGCTCTTGCAGCCCAGCTGACGGATCGCATAGGAGACCATTGGGGTAGGACGCAGCGCATCGTAGAGGTAGACCTTGATGCCGTTTGCCGTGAGCACGTCGGCCGTCGTCTGGGCAAAGAAGGGGCTGTTGTTGCGCCCGTCGTAGCCGATAGCTACGGAGATCTCTTCGCCAGCGAAGCATTGTAGGAGATAGTTTGCTAGTCCCTGCGTAGCCATGCCAACGGTGTATTTATTCATACGGTTGGTACCAGCGCCCATGATGCCTCGTAGACCGCCCGTACCAAACTCTAGTACTTGATAAAACGCCTCCACGAGAGGCGTCTTGTCCTCAGCGGCGAGGAGAGCCTCTACCTGCTGACGAGTCTCACTGTCAAAGGCTGGTGTGAGCCATTGCTTGGCACGCTCTTGTGCCTGCTGTATAAGTTCGGGTGATAAAGTTGCCATAGTTTATTGTGTTGCTAGAGTTTCTGAAAGTTATGCTGGCAGGTATCGAGTGCACAGAGTCTTAGTGCTACTCGTAACGGCCGTTGAAAAACTGTGGCGAGCAATAAGATGGCATCAGAAGTGCCGAAAAAAGGCGTGCGCCAGCTTGTCGCTCGCTGTAGGAGCAAAGTTAGCAAAATAAGCGATACAGAGAGTCCCCACGATGAATGAGTCAGGGCTGACGCATTATAACTAGTTTGCTAGGAGCTATACATGACGATAACTAGGATATACTGTCCAAGTATCGCTACACAGTGGCTACAAATCCTTCCTGATTACGCCAACCTTTCTGATGATTCGGATTTCTTCCGAGGAATTTTCCAAATAGCTCCCGAGGAAATCAAAATTTCCTCGGGAGAAAAGAAAAACTCTTCGGAGATATCAACTGAAACTTCGGAAGAATCAAACGATAAATCCGAAGAATTTTTTCTTTCCTCC
>UWSO01000032.1 GCA_900538385.1 uncultured Porphyromonas sp. | reverse complement strand
AGGACTATAAAACAAAAGTATCGTAACTCGTTGGAATTACGATACTTATACTTTTTCAGTAGTGCTCTCTAGCGGTGCTGCCAGAGTACTTAAAGCGGAGAGGGAGGGATTCGAACCCCCGGACCCATGAAGGTCAACGGTTTTCAAGACCGCCGCGATCGACCACTCTGCCACCTCTCCTTGCTTGATGACTGAAGAAGTAATCTCCTCAATCAGTAAGCTGGCATCTCTACTGATGCGGTTGCAAAGATACTACATTTTCCTCAATAAACAAGCCCCAGGCGTCAGCTCGACTTCGTAAATCTCACAAGTATCGATTTGTAGGGACGCACGGTCTGTGCGTCCGTCCCCGTTAAGGCGTGACGAGTAACAACTTGACGCTGTATCCTTTAACACAACGGACGCTCCGACGGTCTGCGTCCGACCGTGCAGCCCTACAAAGGGTTACTCGTCTCATCCGATTATCAGATTTGCGAAATCTAGAATACTAGATAGCTGCTAGACCTGAGAAGCCCATGAAGGCCATTGCTAGGATACCAGCGGTGATGAGGGCTATGGGGGTGCCCTTCATAGCTCGTGGCGTGCTGCCGGTCTTGGCTAGCTGCTCGCGGATACCAGCGAAGATGACCATAGCGAGGAGGAAGCCGATACCGATGGAGACGGCATACATAAGTGACTCAGCATAGGTGAACTCCTTCTGGATGACGAGGATGGCGACACCCAGTACGCAGCAGTTTGTCGTGATCAGCGGAAGGAAGACACCGAGGGCCTGATAGAGTGCCGGGGAGATCTTCTTGATGATCATCTCGATCATCTGCACGAGCGTGGCAATGACGAGAATGAAGGCGATGGTCTGCAGGAATTCGAGCCCCAGGGGAACTAATATATAGCTCTGTACGAGCCAGGTGACCATCGTCGCTAGTAGCAAGACGAAGGTGACGGCTGCGCCCATGCCTGTGGCGGTGGAGACCTTCTTAGAGACACCTAAGAAGGGGCATATACCAAGGAACTGGGAGAGGACTACGTTGTTGACAAAGACAGCAACGATGAATATGATGAGAAATTTCATAGTAGTAAGTGTCTGTGTGGTGGGTAGTGGCTAGGGTTAGCCTTTACGTCTCGTGGGTTGGATCTATTGCTTCTTAGAGATAGCGTGATAGATGCCGATGAGTAGTCCTAGAGCGATGAAGGCTCCCGGAGGCAGCACGAAGAGTAGTGCGGAGAAGTCGTTGGGATAAGCGGTCAGACCAAAGAACGAACCGCCACCGAGCATCTCACGTACGATGCCTAGGAGGGTAAGTCCGATGGTAAAGCCTAGTCCGATGCCGATACCGTCAAAGAGCGATATGCCAACGCTACTCTTGGAGGCGGTTGACTCAGCACGTCCGAGGACGATACAGTTGACCACGATCAGCGGGATGAAGATACCCAGACTCTGGTCGAGTGCTGGTAGGTATGCTTTGATGATCATCTGCAGTACGGTGACGAAGCCTGCGATGACTACAATAAAGGCGGGGATACGTACCGCATCAGGTATGAGTCGCTTCAGGAGGGAGATCATCACATTGGAACAGATAAGCACGAAGGTGGTGGCTAGTCCCATGCTGAGTCCGTTGATGGCCGACGTGGTGGTCGCCAAGGTAGGACACATACCGAGGAGAAGCACGAAGGTGGGGTTCTCCGTAATGATACCATTGGTAATTGTCTTGATATACTTATTCATGGCGGTGCATTACTTAGTTGATTCGTTGGCAGAAGCCTCTACAAAGATGCGCTGCGCACGAGCGATGCCCTGGAGAACAGCGCGTGAAGAGACCGTAGATTCTGTGACAGCGTCTATAGATCCGCCATCTTCGCGAAGCTTGAGACTAGAGGGTGTGACCTTCTTGCCGATGAGAGACTTCTTCGAGGGCTTGGTGGTAGCGGGGTCTTGGTTGCCTCCATATTGATTACTGATGGAGATGAGCCTGCCCTTAGCATTGAGATCAGCGATGGCAAAGGCTGCGAGCGCGCCATTATTGTCAAAGCAGACAAGCATCGGCAAGCAACGGCCCTCGTAATCATCGTCGCTGGTAGTGACGACGAGTAGGCCTGTCGTCTCGCTCATATTGTTGGGACCATAGCTCTGAGTCAGCCAGGGAGTGCCTTCGTCGGTGGTGCCACTCTTCGCTTTGTCCACAAGACGATAAGCGGGGAGCAACGTGTTGAAGAGGCTGTCGATGACCTCTCGCTCGGGAAGCGCACAGTTGCTCTCGGTGGGCTGTGCCGTGGGGCCTCCCTCACCGACGACGCTCTGATAAGCTCGATAAGCTCGCTCGAGGGCATCAATGAAGGCTCTACTGGAGATGGTCGCAGCGGTTATGGCGTCAACCTTACCGTGGTCCTTAGAGACCTTCAGGGGCGAAGCTTGGCTCATGTTAAGCCCTCGCACATCACGGATAAGGTCAGCATTAGGTGCGGGAGAGGTGAACCACTCCTGTATCTTAGCACCTAGTCCGGGGGTCTCCTCGTGCTTGAGTACCTTGAAGCCGACGATCTGGCTCTCCATATCAAAGCCTACCATAATATCTATGTGACCAGCGAAGCCGGCATCGGTGTAGGTCTCGATGGCGTAGCCGACAGGCTGTCCACCCTGCGTGGCGGGATAGACGGCGAGGGAGCCCTCACCCTCGAGTGCGACGGTGTCTCGCTCTTCGTAAGGATTATTGTCAAAGGCGGGGACAATCTCTTTGATTGCCTCGACCTTAGCTTTCGTCTCGGCCTGTGCGATGGTATCTTTGGTTGCTACATTGACCAAAGCTAGAATACCAGCTATAATCAGACAGATGATCCCGAGTGAGAGGATCATGTTGGGGAGTGTAGAGGGTAGCTTCTTCATCTTTTAGCCTCCTTTCTAGATTTGACCACATGACCGAAGTGACGTGGCTTGATGTAGGTGTTGAGTAGTGGGGTGAACGCATTCATAATGAGGATGGCAAAGGACATACCCTCAGGGTAAGAGCCCCACAAGCGGATGATGACGGTGAGGAACCCAATCATACAGCCGTAGATGAGCTGCGCACGGTGCGAGATAGGCGAGGTGACGTAGTCGGTCGCCATAAAGACTGCACCAAAGAGCAGACCACCCGTCAGTAGGTGGAAGAAGGGACTAGCGTACATCGCTGGGTCGTAGAGGTGCATGATACCACTCAGTACGAAAGCGGAGACGATGATAGCCACAGGTGTGTGCCACGTGATGATGCGACGGATGAGTAGATAAGCTAAGCCGATGAGGATAGCGATGGCACTCACCTCTCCCATGGAGGAGAAGTTGAAGCCAACGAGGAGCTGTAGCGAGTCAGGCAGCTGATCGATGGCTCCTGACTTGAGGATGCCTAGAGGGGTTGCTCCTGTGACTGCATCGGCAGCTTGCTCGGCAAGACGGGCAGGAGTCTTCCAGGTAGTCATCTGTGCTGGATAGGAGATGAGGAGGAAGACACGCCCGACGAGCGCAGGGTTGAAGATGTTATTGCCCAGTCCTCCGAAAGCCATCTTGCCAATGCCGATAGCGACGACGCCACCCATCAGGACGAGCCACCAGGGGAGCGAGGCGGGGAGGTTGAAGGCTAGGATGACGCCTGTCAGGAGCGCCGAGCCGTCGAGCAGACGACAGGGACGATGCAGGAAGAAGCGGGTGATGACCCACTCCGTGAGCATACAGGAGGCTACCGAGATAGCGGTGATAAGTAAAGCGTCAGTCCTAAACTGGTAGAGCATGACGAGGAATGCTGGTATCAAAGCAATCAGCACCCCATACATATTCTTGCTAATGGTGTCACCGCTATGGATATGCGGTGAGGGTGATACGATGACTTGTTGTGCCATAAGCTATATATCGTAGTCGATGATGAGGATCGGTGATCTGTCTCAGTGTGTATTACTTCTTGCGGGCTCGCATGATACCCATGACGGTCTGCTTGCCGACACGTATGTAGTCGAGGAGCGGACGTCCCGCTGGGCAGGTGTAGCTACAAGAGCCGCACTCGATGCAGTCGGCGATGTAGTTGTGCTCGGTACTCTCCCAGTCTTTGTAGATGGTGTCACGCATGAGGAAGGCGGGGTTGAGTCCCATCGGGCAGACCGATACGCACTTACCGCAGCGTATGCAGTCGTGCATCTCGGGACGTGTCGACTCCTTGGCGGAGAGGATAAGTAGTCCTGACGACCCCTTGGCGACGGGTACCTCCGTGTTCACAAGTGCGCGACCCATCATAGGGCCACCACCGATGATTTTGCCAGGCTCCTCAGCATAACCTCCCGCAGCATCGATGAGCGTCTGCATAGGCGTACCGATACGCGCCTTGAAGTTGGAGGGATGTGCGATAGCTCGTCCGGTGACTGTGATGATGCGCTCGATGAGTGGCTTGTGCTTCATGACCGCCTCGTAGATAGCGAAGGTGGTCCCGACATTCTGCACGATAGCACCCGTAGAGATAGGCAGCGCACCTGAGGCAACCTGCTTGCGTATGAGTGCATCGATGAGCTGCTTCTCGCCACCTTGCGGGTAGCGCTTCTTGAGCGGTACGACAGCGATGCTCTGCCCCTCGGGGAGGAATGCCTTCGCCCGCTCGGCTGCGTCTCGCATCGTGCGGATAGCTTCTGGCTTATTGACCTCGATGCCGATGAGCGTTCGTGGAGTGCCTGTAGCTTTCATAATGATGGCACAGCCCACCATGATTTCCATCGCCTTGACACGCATGAGTGCGTCATCGCTCGTGAGGTAGGGCTCACACTCGACAGCGTTGATGATGACGTAGTCAGCACTCTGCCCTGGAGGGGGCGAGAGCTTGACATGGGTGGGGAAGGTCGCACCGCCCATACCGACGATGCCCATCTCAGCTATACGGTCGATAATCTGCTTAGGGTCTAGCTCCGTCTCCGTGATGAGCGTATCTGTCTGGTCAATGTAGTCCTCCCACTCATCGCCCTCTACTTTGATAAAGATGGCGGGCTTCTTAAAGCCACTAGCGTCTGTTATTTGGTCCACCTTGGTAACGGTGCCCGAGACGGAGGAGTGAATATTTGCCGAGACAAAGCCGCCTGCTTTGCCTAGGAGCGTGCCCACGCGCACCTGGTCGCCCTTACTGACGACTGGCGTGGCTGGTGCTCCGATATGCTGTGCTAAGGTGATGACCACCTCATCGGGAGGGGCAACGACCGTGATAGGTACCCCTGCGCTAATCTTATGGTCGTGGGGATGGATACCCCCTATTCTGAATGTCTTTGCCATAGCTTCGTGTTAATCTTTCTGAGGTACAGATGCTGTTGAGGAGGTAGCAGCAGGAGTGGCAGCGGCTGTTGCCATGGCTGGAGCAGGCTTGTCGGCGGGCGCTGGCTTTGCTGCAGGTTCCTTGCGTGGCGGGAAGTTGACCTCATGGATAGCTCCCGTCGGGCACTCAGCTGCGCACTTACGACATAGACGGCACTTCTGGTGGTCTATGTAAGCGAGATTGTTCTCTATCGTAATTGCCTCAAACTGGCATACCTTAAAGCACTTGCTACATCCGATACAAGCGTTGGCGCAAGCCTTACGTGCCACGCCACCCTTGTCCTTATTGACGCAGCTGACGTAGAGACGGCGTCCCTTGGGACCCTTCTTGCGGAGCTCGATAATCATCTTTGGGCAAGCCTTGACACAAGATCCACAGGCGGTACACTTATCTTCGTCCACCTCGGGAAGCCCGGTCTCGGGGTTCATGTGGATCGCATCAAAGTCGCACACAGCGACGCAGTCGCCGTTGCCTAGACAGCCGTAGCTACAGCCTGTTTCGCCACTATAAAGGGTCGACTCGATCTTGCAACTCTTGGCTCCTATATAAGTATTGACTCGTGGACGCGCCTCGCAGGTACCGTTACAGCGGACGACCGCTACGAGCGGATCGCTCTTGGCAACGCTCTGACCGAGGATCTCTGCGACCTTCGTCATGACAGGCTCTCCGCCCACGGGGCACCAGAGCCCCTCGAGAGAGGAGGCTTCGCAGCAAGCCTTAGCAAAGCCGGCACAGCCAGGGTGACCACAGCCACCGCAGTTGGCCTGAGGAAGGACCTCTGCGACCTCAGCAATGCGCGGGTCTTCTTTTACTTCAAACTTCTTGGAGGTGATAAAGAGTAGGACGGCACTGATGAGTGCTATCACTACGAGGACAAGTATGGTGGGTAGTATTGTCATAGGAGTGTGTATGAACTTACTTTTTTCGCACGGTAAAGGCAAAGGTTCGCTCAAACCGGTCACGTAAGAGCCATAGCAGGAGCATATATGCCGCGGCTACACCCAGAGCGATCAATATCTGAGCCAGCGTACCTGCCTCTAGGTAGCTTAAGATGATGGTTATAGCAATGATGAGAATGGTAGGGATGATCATCGTGAGAAGTACAGCACGCATGCCCAGCGAGCTACGCATCTCGAGAGAGACCTGATCGCCGACAGCCACCTCGCCAGGGAGCTGCGAGCGATCGAGCGTGATCGTCTCTAGACGGCTCTCTGAGGCGTGGCAATGCCCTGCAGCCTCGCAGTTACTACAAGCAGATGGGCGTAGCACCGTGAGACGCACCTCCCCACCTTCTATGGCAGTTATGGTAGCATTTCGCGCTATACATTCAGATTTCATCGGCTCTATCATTCACATTGCAACAACTTTCGCAATTACAAAGGTAGCAATAAATAATTAGTCTAAGTATGGTACTCGAGCACGAGATGCTGTGTGACGCCCCTCCGAAGCAGTGCTATCAGAGCCTCCTACCGACTCTCACAAAAAGCTGCGATAGCCTCTACGAGCTTCGCATTGTCTGTCGCATCACGGGAGGTGATACGCACCACCTCGTCCTTGATCCCGCGCAGCTTGGTCGCATCGTAGAGCGCTATATTGTGCTCCTCGAGTAGATACTTGATCAGCTCAGCTGCTGTGGCACAGTGTATCTGAACAAGGAAAAAGGGTGCATCGCTCGGCATCACCTCGATACCATCTATCTGGCGAAGCTTAGTCTCTAGCTCGAGGGCATTGCGCTGCCACTTACGGATCGGGAGCGTAAACTGTGCCGGGTGAATCAGGATATACTTTGCCACCTCGACCGCCATCGTGCTGACCGACCACGGGTCGACTACTTTTTCTATCTCCTTGACAACCTTCTTGTCAGCTGTCACATAGCCGATGCGCAGTCCTGGCAAGCCGTATGTCTGTGTGAATGAACTGACGAAGATAATGTTGGGGTGGCTCTTCACATCACTGAGCGTAAGCGTAGGCTGTGTCGTAAAGGTTGCGTACGACTGATCTATCACAAAGTAGACCGATGGGTAACGCCCTATGAGATCCAACAACTCAGCACGAGAACGCAAGCGTCCTGTAGGATTATTTGGCGAGCAGATCCAGCAAAACTCTTGTCCCTCGAGCTTTATCTCCTGCGTCTCGAGATCTTCTGGCAGATAGGTCAGCTGCCAGCCGTACCGCTTGGTGGCTAGTTCATAGTGCTGATAGGAGGGGACGAGGATCTCACCTTTCTTTCCTGCGAAAGCCTCTGCGATTGCGTAGAAGGCTGCCGTACGACCAGCCGTGATCACTATATTGTCTACATGCAGCGCGTTGCGCTTGGAGATCATAGTGCGCAGCGTCTTGTAGTCGCTCTCGGGGTAAAAGCGCATCATCTCGACCATACGATCGTTGAGATGCTCTGAGAGCTTCGTCAGCTCAGGGGCAAACCAGGTAGAGGTGTCAAACTGTAAGGGTGGACACGCTGTAGTTGTAATGCTTGGAGTGTTCTTTTTCATCGTACTAGGCTTATTTAGATAGCTAAGTGTGCGCTGTGAATGTTATTTCTTAGATACTTTGTTCTGTAGTTGCTCGGCAAAAGAGACTAGCTCAGGCGTATGCAGCGCCTCGTATAGCTCTTCCTTATTATATAGTGGTCTCTCGCTAGCCTCGCCCACATGGAGCAGAAGCTTGTAGCAGAGGATGCGCAGGCAACGATCTCGGATCGTCTCCTCCGAGAGAGTCCCCGTACGATAAGCTGAGAGCAGCTCCTCGTAGCTCGCCGGCGGATCTAGAGGGCCCAGGAGCAGGTCATTGCCCGCTAAGATGGCAGCCACAGATATAGGCAAACCCTCCGCACGCTGTACGCCTCGCATCTCCAGTCCATCGGTGAAAATAAGCCCCTTAAAGCCCAACTGCTCACGCAGCAAGCCCGTCACGATAGCGTGACTCAATGAGGATGGACAGGTCACGTTAGGCTCCAGAGCCGGCACCGAGAGATGTGCTACCATGATACCCCCGAGACCAGCCTCTATGTAAGCGCGAAAGGGTGCTAGCTCCACCCGCTCGAGCTCCTCTAGAGTACCCGACACGGTGGGGAGCGTCTTGTGCGAATCCTTGTCCGTGTTGCCATGCCCGGGGAAATGCTTCGCGACCGACAGTACCCCGCCATCCTCTAGACCCTTTGCCAAGGCTAGTCCATGCGAGATCACAATGTCGGGCGTAGCTCCTAGGCTGCGGGTGCCGATGACCGGGTTCTTCGGATTATTATTGACATCCAGCACGGGTGCAAAGCTCACATGGATGCCCATCACACGGCACTGCTGCGCCATATGCTGCCCGAGGGTGTACATCTCCTCAGGCGTGCAGTGGTCAGCCAGTAGCTTCATACGTGGATAGCGTATCGTCCCCTGTAGGCGCATCGCCAGCCCCCACTCTGCATCGGCTGTGATCAGCAGAGGCGTGCGTGAATGCTCCTGAAGGAGACGGGTCAGCCGATACTGGTCGTAAGGCTCCCCCTTGCGAAAGAGGATACCCCCAGGATGAATCTGGTCTATGAGCCGCAAATAGCGCTCCCGAGAGGCAGCGTCATAGCGAGGCTCCCAGATCGGGATGATCAGCTGACCGATCTGCTCCTCGATGGTGAGCGTGTTGAGCCAGTCGCTAGCGACACGAACGAGCGAGTCTGATGTGCGCTCACTCGCCTCCACAAGATGTGTCGGCAGTTGCTGTGCCGTGGTAGTACCGCCAGCACAGCTGACCAGCATCCCCAGCGACATGCCAAGGACAGTAAGACGCCGCATAGGCTGCCCGCCTCGTAGTCGCTCTCCGAGCGAAATGAGCCAATGCTCTAACTGGATTGTAAACTTCATACTGCAAAGATAAGCTTATCTGCGCAAAGAAGCTCCATACCCCGCCCAGCACGAAGACTCCGTAAGCCCCATCACCAGCCTGCCCAACGCCCTGACGAGTAAGCCGTAGTAGGGATGCACCGTCGAGACCTTACTGCGGGTTAGCTGCGCCTCAGATCCATTCGAGACTGTTGCATAAAGGCGAATCGCTGTGTTGCTTTCGGGATTCGGCTTCGGTCACATACGGAGGTATGCTCCCTTCAGACCTCACCCTCAGCGCCTTGCGCTTCATCTTTTCTGCAAAGTCAGGACAATCTTGCAAGCAAGATTGTGAGACTGTTGACTTTTGCAACAGTCTCCATTCGACACACACCGATCTACTCCGATTATCAAGCGACGAGGGAGACCACCGACTGTGTGCGGTGATCTCCCTCGCGAAGTGATAAGGTCCTAATAGACCGTCGTTATAGTCTTACTTGACGATGCGCGTCGTGTAGTTGCCGACGAGTACGATGTAACCACCGGCAGGTAGTGCGCTGATGTCAAGGGCGTGCTCCGTGCTCGAGAGCAGTAGCTGACCCGTGTAGTCGTAGAGACGTACCTCAGTACCCTCAGTAGCACCAGTCACCTCAAGACGTGTACCACCGTTGGTCACGTAAGCGGCGATCTGGTTCTGTGTCAGCTGCTCGACAGCACCACCCAGCTTGAAGGTTGCCTTGATCGTGGTAGCCTCCGTGACTGTAAAGCTGTACTTGAAGCCACCGTCAGTTAGGTTGACGAGAGCTGCATCACCAGCCTTGATCGTAGTATTGTTGACCTGGAGTGTCTCCAGCTCATACTTAGCTGCAGGCTTCACCTCGACATACATCTTGGTGTTCACAGCCACAGCTGTACCACTCTCGACGGCTGTACCATTCTCCTTGTAGAGCTTTACGGTACCAGCCTCTGCACTTGGCAGTACAGGCGCTACAGTGACAGCGTACTCAACAGGCTTGGTAGACTTAAAGGTCACCTTGACGTTGGTATCCTTCATGAGCGTGACGTAGTAGTAGTCTTTACCATTTGTAGAGACGGGATCGCCATTGACTCGCCACTCATCGATCTCGTAGTTCTCATCAGGCGTTGCTTCGACTCTGATCATCGTACCAGCTGCGATCTTGGCGCCACTCTCTATGGGCTCCATAAGGACCGTAGCCGTTACCGTACCTCCCTTACCACCCTCAAAGGTGAAGGTGTAGTCCTCAGCAGGTACCTCCTTCTTGCTAAAAGTAGCTAGCACTGTAGCATCACCCTTTACGGTTAGGGTGTAAACTGTACCCTCTTTTGAGAGAGACCCTGCAGGGACAGCCTCACCATTATTCGTATAGGTTACTTGGTATGCATCAGAAAGGAGAGTCGCGGTGAATGTTATGACCGTACCGATAGGCAGATCCTTGGTGTCACCGTTAAATATGGAGCGTGAGAACTCACTTTCGGGGTCCTTATATTTACCCATAACAAAGCCTCCCGTACCCTCTTCCTTAAAGGTAATCTTAGCCTTGTTGGTAGGCTCTGGAGTAGTCTTCTTAGAGAAGATTGCTTGTATAGAAGCATCCTCATTAGCCGTAAAGGTGTAGACAAGACCATCCTCTGAGAGAGCATCTTTGGAAACCACCTCTCCATTGTTCATGTAGACCACCTGATAGTTCGGCATAAAGATCGTAGCCCTTAGCGTGACGACACTACCTACTGGTATATCATCATCTCCGGATATACTTTGAGACGATCCATCGGGGGCGACATACGTCGTTGTGATAGATCCGTTTATACTCTCGTATTCAACCTTTACATGGACTGTCTCATACTGTGGAGTATCCTTCTTCTTCTGGATCTTTGCAACTATACTTGTATAGCCATCTACCGTGAAGGTGTAAGAATTCTTACCCTCAGAACCTGGGACGACCTCATCGTCACTATCAATCCAGTGCTTGACCTCGTAGCCTTCCTCAGGCGTTACGGTCAGCACGACTTCTGTGCCAACAGCAAGCTTATCACCACTTTCGAAGGGCACACCATTTACCGTACCAGCGATCGTAGCATGATCACCGCAGCTGTATGAGACTTCAAATTTCTTGGGCTGTGGAGCAGTCTTAGCCTTGAGGACTGGCTGTACCTTGATGTCGCTCGTGACTTTGATCGTCTTCTTGTGGGGGAACTTACCTGCTTCGACCTCCTGACGCTGATCATTGACCAGCCAGTAGTCCATCTCGTAGCCTTCTTTGAGAGATACCGCAAAGGTTACCTCCGTTCCAGACTTTACAGTCATACCATCGACTATTGTTGACGGCATACCATCACTACCATAGGTGTAAGCAATCAGCTTGCCCTGCGTAGCATCAGGCTGTATCATCGTGATCTTAGCCTCGGTAGGCTGCGGAGCTGGCTTAGCTTTCATAACGGGAGCGACCTTGACAGCAGCTGAGAGCGTGATGACAAGAGGATTGTTCGTGTCGTCAGACTTGGCATCGTTGACCATCCAGTAGTCAAACTCGTAGCCCTCGGCGGGTGTTGCCGTGAAGGTGATCTCCGTACCATCGGGTAGCTCATCGCCACTTTGTACAGAGGTCTTGTCAGCTCCATAAGTAGCGGTAAAAGTACCCTGCTCTGCAGGGAGCTCGCCTAGCGTCACTGAGAACTTAGTAGGCTCGGGAGCACTCTTGGACATGAGGATAGGCTCTACCTTGAGATTGCCCTCCACCTTGCGTGTAAGCTGGTTAGGATTGCCTGCGCTAGGATCCACACGCTGATCATTGATCAGCCAGTAATACATCTCGTAGTCCGCAGCGGGCTCTACTGAGAAGAAGATCTCTGTTCCTGCCGTTGCTTTGAACTCGCTACCCTTATAGGTCTTATTGCCTACATGAGCTGTCAGAGTGCCTTGTCCCTCTTCAGGCTGAACCATCGTGATCGTATACTCGACGGCTGCTGCGCCCTTCTTCTTAACGATCGGCGCTATCGTGATACCGTTTTCATCCTCAACGGAAACAGCTTTCTCATTAGGCTCCGCAAAAGGTTCAATCTGGTGAGTCTCACCATTGACCTTCCAGTAAGCGACTTCATAACCTTCTTCAGGCGTTACTACGAAGCTAACAGTCGTACCAAAAGGCAGCTCGTCACCATCGTTAACGTCAATGTCATTGTAATCGTCGTCAAGGTAGGTCGCAGTCATCGTACCATGCTGTACACCCTGCTCATCTTTAGGCGGAATCATCGTGACCTTACCCTTTGGTGTAGGCTCTGGACCTGGATCTGGCTCTGTGCCGTTCTTCTTTAGGACAGGAAAGACTTCAACATCCTCCGTTGGTGTGTATTTGAGAGTAGCGCTTTGCTCTTCTACCGTCTTGCCGTTGACAGACCAAGACGTGACATTGTACTTCGGAAGAAAATCGTCTCCGTTTGGTATGTCTATCTGGAAGGTAACCTCTGTACCTGCGGGCACAGCCTTTGACCCTCCATTAGCGATAGAACCTCCATCGTAGTAAGCATAGTAGTAACCCTGCTCTTCAGGTATGTTGCCCAGCGTTACCGTGTAGGTCGTGGGCTGTGGTGTAGCCTTCTGCTTCATAACGGGAGCAACCTTCAGAGCAGCAGCAAGTGTGATGACAAGCGGATTACTCGTATCGTCAGACTTAACATCGTTGACCATCCAATGATCAAACTCGTAACCCTCAGCAGCTGTTGCCGTGAAGGTAATCTTCGTGCCCTCGGGTAGCTCAGCGCCATTCTGGACAGCCGTATTGTCCGCTCCATAAGTAGCGGTGAAAGTACCCTGCTCTGCAGGCAGATCGCCTAGCGTTACCGTGTACTTCGTAGGCTGTGGTGCAGCCTTAGCCTTAGCAACAGCTGATAGCGTGATAGCCTTCCTAGCGATGACCTTGATACCTGCATAATCCTGAGATTCTGAAGGCGTTTCCACATTATCGACAAGGAAGTGATCTAGCTCATACCCTTCGTCAAAGTAAGCATCGACTCGGAGCATCTCCCCAAGAGGCACTTCGTTGCCATTCTGTACTTCAGTCGGGTTCGAATAGTCTCCATACGTCACCTTTAGATAACCATGGTCGAATGGCTTGATAGTGACGATACACGGCTGAGCCGTCTCTATGACCGCTGCGATGGTCAGATCAGAGTTAGCCGTCACGTCTATACGCGGCTGCGTCAGATTGCTAGGAACCTTAACCTCATCATTGACGAGGAAGTGCTTGAACTGGTTCCCTTCGTTCACAGTGGCGGTAATCTTCAGCGACTTGCCCTCTTCGACACGAGTACCTGATGGCACGTCAGTCTCAGGGTAAATAGTCTTTACCATAAGCGTACCTCCCTCGGGCTGCTCATAGGAGACTAAGTAGCCAGACTCCTTAAGTACAGCGGAGATAGTTGTAGGCTCTGAAATAGTGATAGTCTTTTTGTTGTTGACAAATGCAGTCCCTGGGTCTATCTCTACACGGTTACCATTGACTAGCCAGTAGTCTATTTTGTAGCCTTTGGTTGGAGAGAGTCTCATAGTAACTTGAGATCCAGCCTCTACTTCAGCTACGGTCTGTCCAGAAATTTTAGTCCCCGGATAGACCTTGATTGTGCCACCTTGCGGCTGTTCGACGGTTATTGAGCACATCTGCTGCGCCTGCGCCACAAAGGGCATCAGCAGAAAAGCACCCAACAACGCCAAAATAGATAACATTCGTTTCATAAGCGTATGTATTTAAGTGTAAGTGATTAATATATCCTCGCGTGTTTAAGTAGGTGAAGAGGAAGAGGTGAGTAGGGGGCTGAGGTGCCCCAGAGGCACCTGTCTCTCTTCACGGGGCTAAGGTAATAAAAAAACAAGACCTAAGCAAATAATGTAGAATATCCCCGATCTCCCTTCGAGGTCCCCAACATCCCCTCCGAGGCTGCCAAAATTTCTTCGGAGGAATTTGGAAATTTCCAGCGAACTATTTCGGGATTTCTTCGGAGCTATTTCGGATTTCCTCGGAAGAATCAAATGAAACTTCGGAAGAATCAAACGATAAGTCCGAAGAATTTTTTCGTTCTCCCGAGGGAAATGAAAAATATCCACGGAAGAAATCCCCAAATAGCTCCGAAGAAATCAAAAAGTAGTCGTATCAAATCAAAGTGAGACGAGTAACGATTTGTAGGGACGCACGGCTAGTGTCTAGCGGGAAGGCGTCCGTTGTGTCAAAGGTTACAGCGTCAAGTTTGTATCAACTGTTACAGCGTTGTGGTTTTGACGGGGACGGACGCACAGACCGTGCGTCCCTACAGGAGTCGTCTCTGCGTGTCCCTACGACGGGCCACACGTCTTGCTGTACTACAACGGACGCACAGACCGTGCGTCCCTACAAATCGTTACTCGTTGGGTTGTTACACGTCGGGTCATTACACAATACCAAATAAAATAGGTATCTTTGTGGACGAATCATTTACTACGGACTTTACTAACAACTTTATTACCTATATATAGTATGAAGAATTTGGACTGGTCATCACTGGGGTTTGGTTACCTCAAGACCGATTACAACGTACGCTGTTACTATCGTGATGGCAAGTGGGGCGAGCTAGAGGTCTCTTCAGAGGAGACGATCACGCTACACATGGGTGCTACCTGTCTGCACTATGGTCAGGAGGCTTTCGAGGGTCTCAAGGCTTACCGTGGTAAGGATGGTAAGATACGCCTCTTCCGTGTTGAGGAGAATGCTAAGCGCATGATCCGCTCTGCTGAAGGTGTCGTCATGGCTCCCGTACCTGAGGAACTCTTTATCAAGGCTGTCAAGAAGGCTGTCGAGCTCAACAAGGACTACGTACCTCCCTACGAGAGCGGTGCTTCGCTCTACATCCGTCCACTCCTACTCGGACTGGGTGCTCAGGTGGGTGTCAAGCCTGCTCCTGAGTATCTCTTTATCGTCTTCGTATCTCCCGTAGGTCCTTACTTCAAGGAGGGCTTCAAGCCTACACCTATGGCTATCATGCGTGGCTACGACCGTGCGGCACCTCTGGGTACTGGTACGATCAAGGTGGGTGGTAACTATGCCGCTGGTATGGTACCTACTGTCCTGGCTCACGAGAAGGGCTACAGCGCTTGCCTCTTCCTCGATGCTAAGGAGAAGAAGTATATCGATGAGTGCGGTCCAGCTAACTTCTTCGGAATTAGAGACAACACGTACATCACGCCTGAGTCTACCTCTATCCTGCCTTCTATCACGAACAAGAGCTTGATGCAGCTCGCTGAGGACCTTGGTCTGAAGGTAGAGCGTCGTCATGTACCTGAGGAGGAGCTGGCTACCTTTGAGGAGGCTGGTGCTTGCGGTACGGCTGCTGTCATCAGCCCGATACTACGTGTCGATGACCTCGATGAGCACAAGACTTACGAGATCTCTAAGGATGGTAAGCCTGGTCCTATCTGCGAGAAGCTCTACAACAAGCTACGCGGCATCCAGTACGGCGACGAGCCCGATACACACGGCTGGGTCACCATACTAGACTAAAGGCTACGAGGAGGAACTCTCCTTGCTAAGACAAAATAATCGCGAAGGCGTACCCGGCACGGTTGCTGGGTACGCCTTCGTCGCTGATGAGCGTGTGGTGCTTCTTAGAGGAATATTGTTACCTTTGCGATTAGCGAGCCTAGGACACCCGGTCTGCGGGCTCCCCTAGGCTTGAGATTTATGTGGACGATACTGCTGACTATCCTATACACGCTCCTGGTCGTGGGCGTGGTGGTCGTGATCCTGACGGGTGGCGATGACATCTATCGGATGTTCTCGTGGCTGATGGTCGTGCTCTTCTTACCGGTGGTGGGCGTGGTCCTCTACTTGCTCTTTGGGCGCTCGGCAGCTTCCATGCGGCTGATCCCGAAGGACTTCTTGGAGGAGATCAATCATATGCCGGTGAGGCATACGGACTTTCGCTTTCACCGAGCACTGCTAGAGGATCCTTACTACAGCTCCCTCGGCAAGTTGCTCTACAACAGTGATGATCGTACGGTGCTGGCTGCCTCCTCGATGTCGATCATCACGGTGGGGACGGATAAGTACCGACAGCTCTTTGAGGATATTCGCTCGGCGCAGCAGGAGATCCATCTGATGTACTACATTATTGCGTCGGACGAGCTGGGTGTCAAGCTCCGTGATCTCCTGGTGACGAAGGCTAGTGAGGGGGTTAAGGTCCGGGTCATCTATGATGGGCTGGGCTCCTTTTGGAGCGATGTGAGGGGATTTTGGAAGCCTCTGCGTAGAGCTGGCGGAGAGGTCTATGCGTTCTTGCCGGTGCGGTTCCCCTTTTTCGATCTACGTATCAACTACCGCAACCATCGCAAGGTGGTGGTGATAGACCAACGTATCGGTTACTTCGGAGGGATGAATGTGGCGCAGTACTATACGCAAGGTAATGAGCTGGGGCAGTGGCGCGATACGCACTTTCGCATTGAGGGGAGTGCGGTGGCTGGGCTGCAGCGTGTCTTCCTGGTGGACTGGGCTGTGGCGGTGCGCAAGCGCTTTGACCTAGAGCCTTACTTCGCCGGGATCGATCGGGGCGCCTCGTATGAGCATCCGATAGCGATGCAGTTCCTCACGAATGGGCCGCAAGCACACTGGC
The DNA here is from genome assembly GCA_900538385.1 of uncultured Porphyromonas sp. Taxonomy (GTDB): domain Bacteria; phylum Bacteroidota; class Bacteroidia; order Bacteroidales; family Porphyromonadaceae; genus Porphyromonas. The sequence goes on along the minus strand of UWSO01000032.1, from coordinate 7,411 downwards.
AGACGATCGAGCAAGCCTTCATCAAGGCGTGCTCGATAGCTCATGAGGAGATCCTAGTGCAGACCCCGTACTTCCTCCCGCCTGAGGGGCTGCTGATGAGCCTCTGCAGCGCGGCTCTGCGTGGTGTACATGTTGTCGTCATGCTCCCAGAGCGTGGGGACTCCTACCTAACGCAGCGCGCCTCGGACTCTTATCTGACGCAGCTCCTGCAGGCTGGCGTCGAGGTGAGACGCTATAGGGGTGGCTTCCTACACTCTAAGCTGATGGTCGTGGATCGGCGTGTCATCGGCGTCGGCAGTGCGAACATGGACTTCCGTAGCTTAGAGATCAATCTGGAGGTGATGTCCTTCGTCTATGACACACAGATAGCGGAGGAGCTGAGCGAAGCTTTCGAAGAGGATCTCCAGGCGTGTCATCAGCTGACCCTCGAGGAGTGGAATGAGCGCTCGCTCTGGATACGCACGCTCGAGGCGCTCGCTCGTCTCTTCTCTCCGCTCCTCTGAGTACAAGCACAAAAAAAGCCTGCCGCCTATGGCGACAAGCATAAAAAAGCCGCACTGTGGATTAGAAAAACTCCGAAGAACATACATGTTTTGAGGATCTACCACCCTCTGAAGTCCACTGGAGCAACAAGTACTCACATACTCACGAGGAGCATGTCGAGGCCGGTCATCAGGTAAGCAGAATGATCTCGGAATAGTCGATTAAATTTGAGGAGTTTCCGTATCGAGCAGTGCGGCTATGGGTCTGCGCCGTCTACATATATAATATATGAAGAACACGTCGCGAGACACCTATCGGTGTCTTGCTACGACAAATATAAGGTAATATTCTGAACTATGCAAATCGTCGATCCCACTGCGGGTCGGGATCGGCTGCTGGATGGTGACTTGCTTGGTAAGATTTATATATCTTTGCGGTAAATACATTTCACCATCTAACGAATCTATTACTGATATGACACAAGATAAGACCATACGCTGCCTCATTATCGGGTCAGGACCTGCGGGCTACACCGCAGCTATCTACGCTTCACGTGCTAATCTATCGCCTGTCCTTTACCAGGGACTACAGCCTGGCGGACAGCTCACGACAACCACTGAGGTGGAGAACTTCCCCGGCTTCCCTGAGGGAATCACGGGTCCTCAGCTCCTCGAGCAGATGCGTCAGCAGGCGGAGCGCTTTGGCACAGACATTCGCTCAGGCGAGGTGACGCGCATAGATCTCTCGGAGCGCCCCTTCAAGGTAGAGATAGACGGCTCTACGGAGCTGACGGCTCACTCTGTCATACTTGCTACGGGTGCTCGGGCTAAGTATCTGGGACTAGACGATGAGACGAAGTATGCTGGCATGGGAGTCTCGGCATGCGCTACGTGCGACGGCTTCTTCTATCGCAAGAAGCGTGTCGCTGTCGTAGGCGGTGGCGACACGGCTTGCGAGGAGGCGCTCTACCTGGCAGGTATCGCTGAGAAGGTCTACCTGATCGTGCGCAAGGATCATCTGCGCGCCTCGAAGGTGATGCAGGAGAGACTCTTCGCACGGGAGAATATAGAGGTGCTCTTCGAGCACAACACGGTCGGACTCTTTGGCGACAATGGCGTGGAGGGCGCTCACCTCGTATATAAGAAGGGAACCCCCGAGGAGGCTAAGCGTGATATAGCGATCGATGGCTTCTTCCTGGCTATCGGACACAAGCCCAATACGGACTTCCTCGCAGGTCAGCTCGAGCTGGATGCAGCGGGCTACATCGTAACGCGAGAGGGGAGACCGCTCACCAGTGTGGAGGGTGTCTTTGCCGCTGGCGACGTGGCTGATCCACGCTATCGTCAGGCGATCACCTCTGCGGGTACTGGTTGCCGCGCTGCGCTCGAGGTGGAGAAGTATCTCCTCGAGAAGGGACTGTAATGCTGCGCTAGCGGTATGCGTCGCTTCGTCTGCAGAAATCATTTAATCTAAATAGGTATGGATATGAACAAGCAATGGACCTTTTGGGCAGCCTTGGTGCTGGCCATCGCCTTTGTACTAGGCATTTGGATCGCAGGGTCGACCTATCTATCGGTACGCAAGCAGCGTATCGTCTCAGTTACGGGCAATGCGGAGCAAGACTTCGAGAGTGATCTGATCGTGTGGAGTGCTTCCTTCCGTGTGCAGCGTGCTACGCTGGGCGATGCCTACACGGAGATAGAGCGTGAGCGGGCTGTCGTACAGGATTATCTCAAACAGTCTGGCTTGAAGTCTGACGGCTACTCCTTCGGGAGCCTAGATGTGACGCAGAACTACAGCAGTGGCTACGATACGCACGGCAACTATCAGCAGGTGCCTAACGGCTACGTTCTCACACAGACTGTGACCGTGACCAGCGGAGACCTAGATGGTGTCGAGGAGCTGTCGAAGAGTATCTCCTCGCTGATCTCTCAGGGGGTCGAGATAACGAGCCAAGCGCCTGCTTACTACTACACGAGCCTGGACGACCTCAAGCATCAGATGCTCCGCCAAGCCTCCGAGGACGCACTAGATCGTGCTGAGGAAATCGCCTCGGGAAGCCGTGGCAAGGTGGGTAAGCTGCAGAATGCCTCGATGGGCGTCTTCCAGATCGTCGGCAAGAACGCTGGCGAAGACTACTCGTGGGGTGGCGCGTTCAACACCTCCTCACGTCACAAGACGATCTCCGTCACCGTCCGCGCTACCTACGCTCTCCGCTAGGGCGCAGACGAATAACAATTTTGTAGGGACGCACGACGGTGCGTCCGCCCACGTCGCCTTGTAGGGACGCACGGTCTGTGCGTCCGTTGTATCAAATGTTACAGCGTCGTGTTTTTAACGGGGACGAACGCACAGACCGTGCGTCCCTACAAAATCGTTATTCGTCAGAATCGTTACCCGTCAAAATCGCCCTGCGTTCGGTGTATCGGTATCACTACCATTTGTTTTAAATAATCAGTACCTTTGTAGCGGTTTACGTTATGAGTAAATCACTACACGATGACAATCACACCGACTACCCCCTCTGCTTCTGACTCAAAGCAGACGATCTTGGATCGCCGTTATCTGCGCATGGCTCGTATATGGGCTGAGAACTCTTACTGTCAACGCCGACAAGTAGGCGCTCTCATCGTGCACAATCAGATGATCATCTCGGACGGATACAATGGTACGCCCTCGGGATTTGAGAATGTCTGCGAAGATGACGAAGGGATCACTAAGCCTTACGTCCTCCACGCTGAGGCCAATGCTATTACCAAGGTGGCTGCCTCGGGCAATAACTGCACGGGCGCGACTATCTACATCACCGCCTCTCCCTGTCTAGAGTGCGCTAAGCTGATCATCCAGAGTCGCATACGACGTGTCGTGTATGGTGAGCAGTACCGACTCACTGATGGTGTCGAGCTACTCGAGCGTGCTGGCATTGAAGTGGTCTATATACCGATGGACGATATCTCGTCTACTGCCGACACCTCGCACCTTTAGTATATATCTAGATATTGAGAAGAACAAATGGTGGATATGCGTCGTCAGTATAAATATTTGATCTGTCTCCTTGTGGGTGCGCTCATTGGCGCAGCTGTTTTTTGGCTCTTTTCTCGTTATCGGAATATCACGCACGCTGATAAGTTTGACCAGGTCCTGCAGCTAGTGGAGAAGTATTATGTAGACTCAGTCGATATCGAGCAGCTACGTACGGACATACTTCCTTATATGCTCGGGTCGCTTGATCCGCACTCTACTTATATTCCACCGCTAGAGTCGGAACGCGAGGAGCAGAGACTGGAGGGACAGTTTGAGGGAATAGGAATCATCTACAACATCATCACCGACACGATTGTTGTCGATCAAGTGTTCGCTGGTGGTCCCTCCGAGACCGCAGGGCTGGAGCCGGGCGATCGTATCTTAGCTTGTGACGGCAAGAGTCTCCTCGGTGAGCGCAACAATCAAGATACTATCACCTCAGCGCTCAGAGGTCCCGAAGGGTCGGTGGTACATCTCTCTATATTACGTCAGCAGGAGCGACGGAATGTGAACGTGGTGCGTGGTCCGGTGCCGATTAGGAGTATCGATGTAAGCTATATGCTGACGCCGACCATCGGACTGATGCAGATTACCACCTGGGCGCGTACTACTTATGACGAGTTTATCCAGCAGTGGGGACAGCTACAGCGATCTGGAGCGAAAGCACTGGTCTTGGACTTGAGAGATAATACGGGTGGCTACATGGATGCAGCCGTTGCCGTTGCCAATGAGTTCCTCAGCAAGGATCAGCTGATCGTCTACACCGAGGGGCGTACGATGCCTCGTGAAGATGTGGTCGCCAATGGTGAAGGCATGCTACAGAAGTTGCCTCTAGTGGTGCTGGTTAATGAGAATAGTGCCTCGTCCTCTGAGATCTTCTCGGGAGCGATGCAAGACCACGACCGGGCGATGATCGTAGGGCGACAGACCTATGGCAAGGGTTTGGTTCAGCAGCCCTTTACCTTCCCAGATCACTCTAGTGTACGTCTCACGGTGGCTCGCTACTATACCCCCTCGGGTCGTAACATACAGCGTCCTTATGAGCAGGGAAGTCTATCCTCGATCGAGGAGAGCCTCATGAGTGTCTCGGGGATCAAGCCTGTGGGGGACTATGCCGACACGCTCTCACTGACTAAGCAAAAGCAGCGGGAGTATCATAGCGATAAGGGGCGTCTCCTCTTCAGTGGCTATGGAATTATGCCAGACATCTTCGTCCCGCAAGACACCGCGATGATCAATGCTTATGCAGCACGTCTGATCATGTCTGGACTGATGCAAGAGTATGCCTTTTACTACGTAGACCTAAATAGAGAGACCCTTCGTGAGATGGGCTCTGTCCAAGAGCTCACAGCACTGCTTGCTCAGCAGCAGTCCATCCTTAGAGACCTAGCGGCATATGCCGCTGAGCGGGGTGTCGCCCAGCGTCCGCAGATGCTGCGACAAGCCTCACAGCGGTTGCTGCTACAGATGTATGCCTTGATAGCTAATCACCTCTTTGGTGCTACTGGCTTCTATCAGGTGATGACTCAAGATGATCCGATGATCAGCAGTGCAGAGCAGTATCTACAAGAGAATTACCACACACTATGATGGGTTGTGACAAAGTAAAAGAAGAGAAGAAAGCACTACGCCGTACTGTTCGTGCTAAGATGCGTAGTGAATGGACTGAGGAGTACAGACAGACGGTCTCGGAGAGTGTCTGCCAGCAGATAGAGGCGTTTCTGCCCTTCGTGCGCAGTCATTGTGTAGCACTCTATTGTGCCCTGCCCGATGAGGTAGACTTGACGGCTATCCTAGAGCGGTATCAAGGCGAGAAGAGACTACTCATCCCCCGTGTCGAGGGAGACGATATCAACTTCTACAGCTATCAGTCCGACTCGCTCATCACCAGCGAAGACTACAAGATCCTAGAGCCCACCGCCGCTGTCGAAGAGGCGGTAGACCCTGCAGAGATAGAACTCATTCTAGTACCAGGACTAGCATTCGACCAGCATGGTGGACGTATGGGGCGTGGCAAGGGGTTCTACGATCGCTTTTTCGCACGTTGTCCACACGCACTTCGAGTAGCGGTCACCTCCTCGATGCAGATTGTCGAGCAGATTCCGCTAGAGCCATGGGACGTGCCGATGCACTATATCATATCAGATAGTAAAACTTACGAGGTGCGCGACTAGCAAAGTTGCACAAGCCGACAGCCTCGACACAAAAAAGCTCCCCCCATCACAGTTCGACGACTGAGATGGGGGGAGTTCCTATTTATTAGTAGTAGGCTATAGCCTTTACCTGTTCAATTATAGGAGTGCGTCTAGTCCACACTTCAGATCTGCGATGATGTCCTCGACATTCTCCAGACCGATCGAGAGACGTACCATACCCTCGCCAATGTCAGAAGCAGCACGCTCCTCCGGTGTGTAGGGCGAGTGCGTCATGCTAGCTGGGTGCTCGATAAGTGTCTCAGCATCACCGAGGCTCACGCATAGCGTAGCTAGGTGGAGGCTATTCATCAGCTTACGACCAGCCTCTAGACCACCTTTCAGCTCGAAAGCGATCATAGCACCTGGTAGGCGCATCTGCTTCTTAGCCAGCTCATACTGTGGGAAGCTCTTGAGACCTGGATAAGCGATCGATGCGATAGCAGGATGCTTCTCTAGGAACTCAGCGACACGCTGTGCATTAGCGCAGTGACGCTCCATACGTATCTCTAGCGTCTTGATACCACGAGCGATCAGGTAAGCCTCAAACGGGCCTAGGACTGATCCCGTCATATCCTTGACAGCAAAGAGACGCACCTGGTCGATATAATCCTTGCGACCGACAACAAATCCGGCAATCACGTCACCGTGACCATTCAGATACTTCGTAGCTGAGTGTACTACCACGTCAGCACCGAGGTCTAGAGGACGCGTGATAAAGGGCGTGCAGTAGGTATTGTCGACCATCAGGACAGTCCCCTCCTGGCTGTGAGCTATCTTGGCAGCGCCTTCGATATCCGTCAGATACATATTAGGATTGGCAGGTGTCTCGATATAGACTAGCTTCGTGTTGGGACGCATAGCAGCCTTGATCTCATCAAGATTGCGCGCATCAACGAAAGTCACCTCCACACCAAAGCGTGAGAGTCCGTGCTCGAGGAATGAGTAAGTGCAGCCGTAGAGCGTCTTACCAGCGACGATGTGGTCACCAGCCTGTACCAAGGGGTAGATAGCTGAGGTGATCGCACCGATGCCCGAAGAGGCACTGACGCAAGCCTCGCCGCCCTCTAGAAAGGCGACCTTCTGCTCAGCAGCAGTGCAGGTAGGGTTCCCTAGACGGGTGTAGATGTACCCATCCTCCTCAAGGGCAAAGCGTCTGCCGCCCTGCTCCGCAGAGTCAAAGACGAAGGTAGAGGTCTGATAAATAGGAGTAGCCAGCGTACCGTGCTGATTGCGCTCGCTACCAGCATGGATGGCACGCGTAGCGAAGCCCATCTGCTGTAGTTCTTTTGGATCTATCATAAAGCTTTATCTAAAGGATTGATTATTCGGTACGAAGGTACGAAAAATAGCGCTCACGACTACCCTATACAATCCGAATCTTGCGGTGTCACCTACCCGATGAGACGACTAACTACGCTCGGTGTGTCCCGAGATCATCGCTACTCGTCTTACCTTGATGCGATGAACGCACGCCAGTCTTCTGCGATTATTCCGATCTTCACGGAGGCATTTCCAAATAGCCAGCTGAGAAATGAAAATTCCCTACGTAGGGATTTAGAAATCCCCACGTGGGGAGTACTCCGTCCCTCCCTTGGGATTTGGAAATCCCTATGGGGGATCGTTTCGTCCTAGCGCAGTGGCATTTCATTCTATTGCTGTCCGATAAAAGTTTTTCAGCGGAAGAAGAGGTCCTAATTTAGATCGGAAGA
>UWSO01000031.1 GCA_900538385.1 uncultured Porphyromonas sp. | reverse complement strand
TTCGTTTCATACGAAGGAAACTGTAGATTAAATTCAGGCGGACAAGCTCCGAGTAAAGGGTACGCTCGACTCGTTATTTGGCAACTCTGAGCTTGACAAAGCGGAGCAGCGCCGATGCTCATCTCTTCTTTGGCCTGCTTGCTTACTGGGTCGTCAACACTATACGCTGTGGACTCAAAGCGCAGGGCGAGGACTGCTACTGGCTGGAGGTCATCCGACGTCTGTCGACGCAGAAGTTGGTCACCACCGAAGGCGTCAACCCGCTGGGCGAAAAGGTCGAAATGCGACAATGTAGCAAGCCCTCGAAACAAGCCACCGAGATCTACCAAAAGCTAGGCTTACGAGAAGCACCTTTCAGGAAAATCAAAATCTGTAGGACACAAAGTCCATAACACAAACGCTCCCGCCCGCCCCCAGCAACCATTACACGATCCCTTCCGTGAAACTTGGGTTGAATACAAAAAAGCCCCTTGTCGATTTGAACAAGGGGCAGTAATTAGATTGGGATTTATGCGTTACAGAATAGTGTCAAGTTCCCACGCTGAAATATGGTCAATACCTTCATTTGTTGGAAGCTTGAAGTCATCCAAACTGACCACATACTTCTTGAAGTTGTCTTCTATCGACAAAAGAGAGCGGTACTCTCGCTCTATTGTCTCCTGCTCCGTTAGTTGTAGCGTGACTTGGAAATATAACCTCTTGCTACCTTTGATAGCGACAAAGTCTACCTCAGCCTCTTTATTTGTGCCTACATAGATTTGATATCCAGCTCGTCTAAGGCTTAAATAGACAGCATTCTCCAATAAGTACCCCATCCCATAGCCAAATCCAGAATAGAGGTAATTGTGGTAGCACAAATCATTCAGATAGTACTTGTTATTAGCCGAAATAGTCTCCTTGCCCTTGATATTATATCTCTCTACCTTATGCACGAGGAAAGTACTCTCGAGATGGGAGATGTAGTTGGAGAGCGTCTCGTAGTTGGTTTTCCTATTTCGAGACTTAAAGAAGTTGACGATGTTGGCGATGGAGATAATGTTGGAGGCGTTATTGACTAGATACACAAAGAGGTCGTCTAGGAGCTTCACATCCTTTACTTTATACCTAGCGACAATGTCACGAAGCATAACAGTGTCCTTTATCGAAGAGACGTAGTTTTGCTTCATCTCATCATTGGGGAGGTTGAAAAGCTCTGGTAGGGCTCCAGTTTGAAGGAAGTCTATATAACTCTCTCTATTAGACTCTTTCTGAGTGATACCACAGAACTCTGAAAAACTAAAGGGGAGTATTTCAAACGCTACATACCTTCCCGATAGTAGCGTTGCAAGTTCACCAGATAGCAGACTAGAGTTGGAGCCACTGATAAATATCTCACAAGGCTCAGCAAAGTCTTGGGAGTGTGAGTTGACAAATCGTTCCCACTCTTCAATGCCCTGTATCTCATCGATGAAGAGGAATACTTTCCCTTGCGGGTTGAGGTCTTTCTTGTATTGCTGAAATAGGTTCTCGAGGTCTTGATAGTCAAGAATGTCTGAAAACTCCAGGTATTCCTTGTTGATGTAAAGAATGTTATTGGGACGAGTGCCGTTGGCAATTAGCTGTGAGGCTATTTGCCTTAGGATGTAGCTCTTTCCGGCACGTCTCTGACCTACCAATACTTTGATCAGTTTGTTATCAATGTATTGACCTATCTTATCTGTGTAGAATGTGCGTGGATACCCTAAGTCTATAGGGTTCTCATCCCAAAAGTTGTATTTCCTTATCGGCGTGAGCATTGTCAGGTGTATTTGAAATTTCTCTGCAAATATAGGTATTTTCAAGCGCACTTGAAATTTCTGTTGTGAATGTCATAGTTTCAAGTCTGTTTGAAATTTCAAGTTCGGTTATAACTGATCGAACTTGTTCATTGCGTTAGCCTTTATATCATCAGCAATATCGATGTATGGTTTCATCGCTTTATAGTCGCTATGACCAGTCCACTTCATCACTACATTAGCGGGTATTCCCAAGGAGAGTGCATTACAAATGAAAGTTCGCCTTCCTGCATGAGTACTCAGTAGTGCATACTTGGGAGTCACTTCATCAATTCTTTTGTTGCCTATATAGTAGGTTTCTCTTATTGGTTCATCAATCCCCGCCAGTTCTGCCAGCTCTTTCAAGTAATCATTCATTCGTTGATTGCTGATTACTGGTAAAGCCTTGTCTTTCTCAAAGACCACATTCTCATACTTTTCAAGAATTGATCTGCTGTGTTTGTTCAATTCTATGATTAGGCTATCAGCTGTTTTGACTGTGGTAATCTCAATATGATCCTCTTTGATGTCGCTCCTTCTGAGATTAAAAACATCAGAATAGCGGAGACCTGTAAAGCAACAAAAAAGGAAAACATCTCGTACTCGCTCTAAGTACTGTTTGCTTTCAGGTATCTCGCACTCCCTTAGACGTGACAGTTCATCCCATGTGAGGAAGATTACTTTCTTCTGGGTGCTTTTTAGTTTTGGCTTAAATGTTTCATAAGCAGTAAGAGTCGTATAGCCTTTGCCAAAACTCCATCTTAAAAACCACTTGAGGAATGAGAGTTGATTCTCTATAGTGCTATTCCTCATCTTTCTCTTGTCTCGAAGAAAAAGGACGTACTTATTCAACCCGACTTCGTCAAATAGTTCAAAGGATACAGAGGGATTAAACTCTAGAAGATGGTTCTTCACAGCTGCAAATTTCTCATAGGTAGAGTGCGTCCAGCTATTTTGTACACCCCTTTCACTGACAAACTCATCAAATGCCTGCATAAAGCATATTCCCTCAGGTTGCTCTTCATTTCTCAACCTTGAATTGAATATATCTTTGATTTGTTCAGGGGTTGGGATTAGCTCCTTAATTTCAAACTCCTTGAATATCTTCTGCATTTCAGATCCATATCTCTGCAGGTCTGCATTGATCTCAGTAGCTGATTGCTTGAGCTTATTGGTGCATCCTCTTTTCACCTGCTGAAGATCACTATCCCACTTTGAAGCATCAATTCTGTATCCAGTCGCAATCTCAATGCGCTTACTGTTATAAATCACACGCATTCTGATGGGCACATTCTCTGTAATGAGTACTCCATCTTTCTTGCGTCTCTCCAGTGCGAAAATAATGTTCCTCTTAATATTCATAGTTCATACGCTGATTAAATCTACACCCAAATTTACACCCAATTTTCGACATATGGAAAGAGGTCGTATGATATTCTGTTTAAGTAGCGATTTTATATTCTGCTGAAATACAGCGAATTGATATTTTGTGATATTCTGCGATTTTCAAGGTTTTGGAGCCCCCGCTTCCGCTAAGCGTACTCCGGCAGAGACAAGCCAACCGGTACAAGAAAACAATAAGTGTCTTAATTCTCAGCGAGTTAAGACACTTTTCTTTTGGTGCTAAGCCCTTCCTCAGAGCACCTCCAGAGACGGTCGAAACTCCCAAAATACTCTATTTGGGCTACAATCTGCGCTCTTTGGTATGCCTCTTTAATTTCGAGTATTTTGCTGAGTTTCTCAAGGTCTACATGCGGCAGATGTTTTTCATATCCATAACATTATTGTCTGTTGATGAGGTAAACGAAAAAATCACTCTCTTCTATGGCATTTACGCTTACGTGGGCTTCTCCGGGGAAATGTAGAACGGTACCTGTGCTGATACGATGTACCTCCGTATCGTCGAGAGTAACCTCTACAGTTCCTTTCACTATGGTGAAGTATACTTCCTGTCCTTTATGGTCGTGTGAGGGAACTTGTTCTCCGCTTTTCAATTGCAGGTGTACAAGCATGAGTTCCTTGTTGTCAATCACCTTACCTAGAGTATTGATTTCCTTCCCAATGGGATTGATTATCTGTTTCATGATTCTTCTTTATTTGGTTATGATTAATATTTGTCATCTACGAAGATAGGCAAAACAGTTGAATGACGTTCACTTTGAATTTGGATTTTTATGCCGATGTATTACAGGCTGTTATGACTGATCAAAACTAAACAATGTGCTATTACTATTACTTTGTTTCCCTACCTACTCGCTTGTTGATGGTTATTGGCTTTTCTCTAGCTACTTGTGACAAAAGTCTCTCGGCGGATTACTTCTTTGGCTTTCTTCTTCCTCTCCGCCGGTAATACCGTCTGTAGAGCATCCATCCAGTGGCCAAAGCCAAGATGAGGAGTAGGGCCGAAAGGAATATGTATAGAGGCTGGAGCGGACCGAGTATTTTCCCATACAATCGGCCGACATGCAGCTCAAGTGCGGCATGCCAGAGTGAAATCCTACCGGGACTTATCTCTGTTGGCATTGGTGGCATAGTGTCGGCCGCATCCTCCGCTTGGAGTTCACCGGTGGAGTAGCTATAGAATCGCTCTCTCCCGTCAGAGTCAATAGTGTACCCACTGATTGGGGTCCCAAAGATGGGCATGCCTTTTCGTCCGGATTCGGTGTAGGCCTTGCCTGTCAGGGCATCGTAGACTTGCCCTTTTTGTCGATTCCACCTGAATGCTCCACTGAACGATCCCACCACCCACAGCGAGTCTCGGTCACTCCACTCCCAGACATTGAGTCCCATGACACTGACAGGTGGAGTGCCGGTCAGTCGCTTGGGGGCTTTTCCAAATTGCTTCAGCGCATAAAAGCCCCGAGAGGTCGATAGCAACCACTCTTTTGTGATGGGATCGCGACGGATCATTCTCAGTTTGTTATTCCACGGGTTGGTGCTGTAAAGGTTTGTTCCCGGAATGGTCGGGACCTGTGCCTTGATGACTGTAATCATCAACGGAGGACGTAGAAATGCGCCTGTGATCGTCACAAAAAGCAACCCCCAAAAGCACCATTTGCCCCACCTATTGTGTTCCTTGAGAAATTGCTTCCACACCTTTGCTTTTTTGGGGACAAAGGTGATCAAAATGCCGGTGATGGAGAGGAGGATGAGTGCCACTCCCATCAGGTCAACAACTAGTCGTCCTATTGTTCCAAAGAATGCTCCACTATGTATCTGCCAGATAGTGCTGAATAGCGATACCCGTGGCTCATAGTCGTCTGGTGCGGGAAGGTCTGCGAGTGTGGGGGATTCTTGAGAGGGAAAGATAAGGTATAGGTGGCTTCGGCTCAGTAAAACAAGGGTGTCGCCTTGCGTTTCCAGGTCTGCCAAGCGTTCGTTTTTGGGTGTAAGCTTCGGTTGTTTCGCCCACTCCTTTTTGTCGGCTTGCCACTTGTACAGGTTGTATGCGGTGAGGGCGTAGAGGTCGCCATGGTTTGTCCGGACTACTTTTTGGACCGATCTCCTGTCGGCACCAGGGTCTAGTCCATCGCTCCGGCTGTCGTAGCTTTTTAGCTGTGGGTCGTAAGCCCATACTCCGGTGGCTCCATAGATCCACTCCTCATCAGGGGTCACTCGGATCTTCCCGGTGAGGCTGCCACCGCTCCAGGATTTATAGTGGTAGGCCTTGGGTAGCCAGGAGCGGGGTAGGTCAATACCCGACACCAGGTCTCTGTGGTTTAGAATAATGCCAGATCCGGCAAAGCCTAGTACGAGTATGGTGATGACTAGGCAGATCCACTTGTGCCATCCTTTTAGGCGGGTGTATCGAGAGCGTTTCATTTTGGTTCTTGTCTTACAATCAAGCAGGTCGGGAAACGAAAATTTTCTGTCCTACTTTCGTTTTCTTCCCTCCCACACCATCCGTACGTGCCGTTCGGCATACGGCGGTTTAATTTGTTTTCAAAATATGCCCGTCACACAAAGAGTATCTCAGGTGCGATGTCGCACCTGAGATGCTGTCTGTCCTATTTCGTCCAGATCTCCTAGTCTAGCTTGGTGGAGCCGTCGGGTTGGTAGACGTAGTCAAAGGAGACGATACCGCTCTTGCCACTGTCGTCTATGTAGCTAATCATCTTGACTTTGGCGTATTTCCCGTCGGCTGTTCGGATGATGAATATATTGTCCGAGGGAGTGTATTTTGGGGGTGGACCACTGAATTCGATCATTTTGTTGAGCTCGGGGTTGCCGGATACTTCGGCTTTGATCAGTTCGCCTTTCCAGCCCCATATGGAGATTGCTTCGTCCACGATGTAGCCTTCGGTGGGGGCTTCTTTCACTGCGGATAGTTTTGTCTGATTGGTCATGAGGGCCCCTCCTTTGCCTTTGCCGGATGTGCCGCAGTTGGCTCGGAAGTAAAATGAGTGGATCGCAATGTCCCAGTCGGTACGTTCCTTGAAGTTGGTTTCGTCAATTCCGGGCACCTCTTTGCCAGTGGCGAAGCTGAAGTAGATCCAGTCTTTCCCGAGCTCTCCTTTGCAACGTCGGCTCTGCGTGTAGGTCTTTTTGTTTTTTGAGGATGGTGCGTTTGGCTTGTTGTTTCCGCAGGAGACGATGGCCAATGACAGCACCAGAGCACTGATCAGTGCGAGAATGCATTTTGTTTTGTTCATCTCTTTAATAGGTAATAGTGACAGTTGTTTTTATAGGTTGAAGTGGTAGGACATGAATAAGTTTCGACCAGGGCCGGCATAGGAGTTGAAGGAGACGACGTCTGCTTGGTAGTTGAGTATGTTGTCTACCCCTATGGTGAGTGTGCCCCACTTTGGGTGGGTGTAGGCGATGGTCGACCGTACTAGGGTGTAGCCCGGTATGGTTATTCGGTATGGAGTCTCTTTTGGGATGCCTTCGTCCTCGATGGTTGTCAGTCCAGATAGGCTTTTCTTTCCCATTACTGATGCACTGATATTGAATGCCAGCCGGTGGTTACCCCAGTCCTGTAGGTACTCGATTCGCCCAGTCCCAGAGATCGGTGCCTGGGAAGTGAGTCTCACTCCGTCGTGAAAGAAAGGGTGCAGGTAGTGCGATGCCAGGTGGATCTGTAGGGGCAGGCTGATGAATGGCCTGATGCGCATTTGGATTTGAACACCTGCGAGTGTGGACTTGGAGATGTTGCGGTAGTGGAGCTCTTTTTGGTCTTCGGACCAGATACCCTCGATCTTGTTGGTGAAGAAGTTGTAGTATCCCGAGAGCATCACATACAGTTGGGGATGTGTGTACTCTGTTGTCAGAGAGAGGTAGTGGTTGGACTCCGGCTTGAGCTGTTTGTTGCCGTAGATCCAAAACATACCGAGGTGGTCCCAGTCCATGTAGAGTTCTTTGATACTTGGGGATCGGTAGCCGCGACCGTAGTTTAGCCGGATGGTAAAGGGAGACACCTTGTAAAGTAGAGCCAATTTTGGGGAGAGGTTGATGCCGTACCCCTTGTTATAGTCTACCCTTAGCCCGCTGATCATGCTCAGTGAGGTCCCCGGTATTTTCCAGTCATCTTGGACAAATAGAGCGTAGGCCCCCTGTGCTCGGGCTGTCAGTCCATCTTTGCCAAACTTATCCGCATAGAGTACTTCCCGCAGGTATTCAGCTCCAGTGATCAGTTCATGGTCATTGCCTATGGTCCATCTGTACGAAATCTTTGGCTGGAGGACTGTGTGCGTGTAGACGAGCTGTTTTTGCATCTTTTTTTGCTCGAATACGGTGTATCTGCGATATCTGTCTCCGTGGAGATTTGCCTCCCAAGTACCACCGTTGGGTAGGGTGTATTTTGCAGAAAAGAGTCCAGAGAGGTCTCGGTTGTATTCGTGCTTGTTGTCCAGGTAGAGGTCATGTACGCGCTTGGAGTAGTAGTTGCCTTGTGTGGTCAGGGTCAGTGCCTTGATGGGGGTCCACGACAAGGTCTGCTTGGCAGTCATTGTGGTGAACCCAGATATGTTGGTAGGTGTGGAGCTTTTCTCCTTGGTGACCGTTTTGTTGAGCTCGGGGTAGTATGTGGTGCTACCGGCTTTGTCGTAGATGTTGTAGGCATCTTTGGTTTGTATCGAGAGTACGGTCTGGGTGCTCCAGCTTTTCTTTTTGTACCCGATGGTCAGTGCGCCATCGGCATTTGGCATGTCGGTGCTTGTCTTGTAGTACCGGTATTTGTCATCAGGCTCTATGTGGAAGTAGTTTTTTTGAAACCTCGTCCCCCATCTCAGGTCCACACCCAGACTTAGTCGGTCGGTTGGCTTGCGTGTGATGATGTTGATCACACCGCCCATTGCTTGTGAGCCGTAGAGTGCCGATCCAGCACCTTGTACGATCTCGATGCGTTCAATATTGTTGAGGGTCAATCGGGTGTAGTCGATGTTGTTGCCCGACTCGCCAGCAATCCGCTCCCCGTCGATCAAAAATAATATGTGCTTGGCTCCAAGCCCTTGTAGGTTGATGCTCGTGCCAAATCCCACTTCGCTAAATGAGAGACCTGGTATCTCGTCTTGTAGGAGGGACTTGATGTCCATCCAGCCTTGTCTCTCGATCTGTTTGCGTGAGATGACTTGCGTGAGTACTGGAGAGTCCGATATTTTCTTTGGGGTCCGGGTGGCCGTGACGACCACTTCGTCTAGCTCGTGATACATCATCAAGCTGTCTTGCCCAAATCCTCCTAGGGGAGCAAGAATGAGAAGAATAAGAGCAAAGTGGTAAGCTTTCATGTGTTGTATCTCTCGTGTTTCCGATCAATGCACAAAGGTAAAACAATCCCGTTGGGAGGAAAATACCTAACAGTTGCTGTTTTTCCCAGTTTTTGGTGGACTCTGTTGGCATGGTCTAGGTAGATCTCTCGGGGTGCGTGGCGTTGCCTGCCTTTTTAGTACGTCCTAATCGAGTATCCTCTGCATGAGATTACAGTTTTCTGAGACTTTTTTTAGACGGGGCTTTTGAGGAATTCGATAAGGAAAATGAGCGTGCGATAGGTTGACAAAAAGCCCTCCCCAGGAATGGTTGAGAATTAGACGTCTGAGGAGGGCTTTGAGTTTCACGGATAGAAGCGAAACTTTTTGCGGATAGTGGCAATTTGTCTGGGAATGGTTGGCTTGTTTTTTTGGGGGGAAGCCAACTTTTTGGGGGCTACTCTGGGTGTGCCGTGAGTATTGTCGCCAGCAGGGCACTTGCTCCTCGGGAGATCGACTCTGTGATCTTCAGGGATTGGGGATGAAAGGAGAGTACGACTTGGTGCTTGCCGGCAGGTACTGCAAGTGCATGGTGCAAGACTACTCTCCGAAGGGTGATGAAACCAAGAATTTGGTGATTGTTCAGAAAGATGGTACTTTTGAACTCGGATAACACAAAGTAAGTGTACTCTGTACGGACTCTCAAAAATATCCGTCTTGGCTACAATTTGGCTACAGGGATTTTAGAGAGTGTATAAAGAGAGTGAAACATAGGAAGTTGTGGGTGTAAGTTCGTTTTCCCCTGCTTCCGCTCCTAGCTGTTGCATAAAGAAACTACTGATACTACAACTGGAGCAACAGAGCAAAATTGAGTAAGTGTCGTGACCCATTGTGTTGCGACACTTTTTGGGTTGTATGTGTATGTCAAAACGCTGAATCTCTTTTGCCCGCCGAGCCTGATGCGTCACGAAGTGGTGCAAAAGTCGTAGCTTTGCACATGCACTTCGCTAGGTGAGGGTAGTCCTTGCCACGAGGAACTATGTATCACGATATAAGATAGCATAATGGACAAGAAACTAGAAGCGGCTGCGAGAGCCTATCTTGCCTCAAGTCTTTGTAGGACGAAAGATCTTGTGCGTAAAAGTCTGCTGTAGGCTCTAATAGGAGTACTATGCCTTTTTCCTCTCCGTTTGTCTTCGTGCTGACCCAATGCTCAGTGAACTCCTCTTGGGTGAACGTAATCAACCCCTTCGCCGGGTCTGCCACATAGATACGCCACTTGCCGTGGCGTAGCCGTTTTACTTTGTAGACAACGACGAAGTGGTTCTGACCCCAATGAGCGATGCAGGGTAATGGTGCTTCCGTAACCAGTGCCTCAAAGGTGATCCGCCCTCCCAAAGTATGTAGTCCCCGCTTCTCAGCCGCTTTGCTGATACCGAGTAGTGAGACTCCCTCTCTGCCTAAAGCACAGTCCGACCTTATCTGCTCAATGTCAGGATCACGGCCGGCGTGCTTGATGACCATCGCCAAGCACGCTGGACCACAGTCCATAGCATCGTGTTGCTTATAGTGATACATATAAGAGATTACTTCCCCGACGTTCTGATTATACTCTATAAGATAATTCAGTCTCAACCAATCGTTTTAAAGTATGGAATGATATCAACTTAACAACCTTTGAAAGTATTCTTGTTCGTGCTATTCCTCAATCAAAGATCAGAAGCTAAAGACTACATACGCCCTGAGTCTGAGTCTTCATTTTCTAATTCACGAGACAGACGGTACTCCTTGCCGATGGAGAAGGAGTAGCTCACACCGAGGGCTATCTTCCAGTAGTTGTCACGCATGGTATAGGTCGTCTTGCCTTGGTAGTATGGCAGTGAGAAATCTGTCGTAGTGCCTCGCTCAGGGACAAACATATTCTCGAGGCTCAGTCTGAATCCCCACTGCTTGTAGTAATAGGCAGCACCCAGTGACGAGTACCACCCGGAGTAGTCCACGAAGTAGCTTGAGAGAGACTTGTGCGGTAGCTCTACGCCTGCCTGTACGGCAAGTCCCTTGTAGCTTGACGATAGGTTAAGACCCGCTCTTAGTGACCAGAGCGAACGGCTTACGCCCTGTGAGAGTTCGTACCTGTCATACATAGGTGTCGCAAAGAGTTGGACGGCTATCAACTCGTTGCCAAGGGGCTTGTAGCTCAGCTCCACCTTGTTCCATGCGTAGTACTCAGCCTTTCCATTGTTTAACTGCTGCACCACAGCCGATGTGCCGTCTATATGATCCTGCACAAACTCGGTAATCATCGGCAGGTGCGTGATGCGCCCATAGAGGCTGTTGGCAAGTTCGACCTTGTCCGAGGATAGCGTGTATCGCAGGTAGGCACTGCCGGTATAGCTTCCCTTGAGGTCGGGATTGTTTCTGAAGTAGAAGCGGTCATGCAGCTTACGCATCACCGAGGTGGTCTGTGCCAAGTTTGGCACACTATTGTAGGCAGAGAGTTGCAACCGTAGCTGCTGACCCTTTGCCACGGGGTACATCATCACGACCGTGGGAGTAAAGTACCAATGCACCTCACGCTCCGGATACTCATAGTGTGGGGAAGCATAAGTCATCGTAGCCATCGGACGCAAGTAGTAGACCAAGCGTCCCAGTTGCCCCTCCATCGAGAGATAGATCTGCTGACGGTACTGTCGCTGGTTGTCATGAACCTGTGGTGCATTATGCCCATCGATCGTAAAGTCCGAGGTGGAGTACATCCCGTGGAGACCATATCGTAGGGCAAAGTTCTTGAGGGGCTGTAGGTATTCCACCTGTGCAATCATGGATGCCTTGTTATTGTGCACCGACAGATGGTCCTCCAAGACGGTTTCGCCAGACACGCCCCCCTCCTGATTGTCCAGATGCTCAGACACTCGATTGAGCGTGCCGACCACGTTGGCGTAAAGTCTGGCACCCGAGCTGTAGCGACGATCGTAATAAAGATCCAATACAGGAGTAAAGGCCCCACTGCGACTGTTGCTTGCACCCACTCTGTTGCCCTCAGACGCCTCCACTGTAAAGTCGGACTTACTACTGTAGAGATCGTATAGACCGGATAGAGAGACCAGGAAGGTCCGCACGCCCGGCTGCGAATAGCTGTACTGGCCCTGTACGGAGTATGCCGATGCCCCGAAGCGCTCATTACGATCATAGGCAAAGTCATAATGCCTGTCCGCATCGTAGGAGAGTCGCTCGGTCGTCTCTCTGCCTTTACGTGTATTGCGATAGAACCCTCTGGCGTAGACTCCTACCCGATGGGCTCCTTGATTGTAGTTGTAGTAGAGCGAACCACTCGCATCGGTCGCAAGCGGAGCCGCAGAGAGGTCTATCCCTCCCGTATGGCCGTTATCCAGTGGCTTGGTGATGACATCGATGACTGCCGAGGTGGTGTGGTACCGTAGCGGTGCTAGGTCGTAATAGTCGACTCGGACGATCTTGTTCGTTGGGATCGTCTTGATTTCGTCATTGCTGGAGCGTACACCATTGAGCATAATCACAGGAGCACTCTCCCCCATGGCACTGACCACGTTGCCTGTGCGTACGTCCGCCTTGACAGCCGGCAGCATAAGCAGCAGATCGTGCACTTGCCGTGCCTGCTTGCGTTGCTCTGTGGTAAAGGTATAGCTGGAGCGACCTATCAGATCGGGTGCTCTATTGCCCCGTACCACGACTTCATCGAGCACTTTGCTGGTTGCGACAAAGGCAAAGTCCACCCGTAGCTGCTCGCTTATGGTTGACACCCTTATCACCGTATCGATGGGAGTCAAGGACACGTAGGATGCCTGCAAGCGGTATAGCCCGCTATCTGGGCAACTAATCCTATAGACTCCCTCCTTGTCGGTGATAGTCCCGTCTATCAGCGAGTCTCCTCGAGAAGAGTAGAGTGCGACAGAGGCAAGCTCCAACGGCTTGCCCTCTATCGAGACTTTTCCCGCCACCACTCCTTGCTGTGCCCATGCACTGATGGGCAGTAAGGTGGCTACCAACAATCCGAAAAGCATTCTCAATCTCATAGTGTTATTTTTGAAACCTGCAAAACAAAATACGCATTAGTCTAGGACGTACATTCCATCCGCTAATGCAATTTCATAAGGGTAGATTTTCCCAACTTGCTCTCTTATTCGGGTTCTACCCTCTTCCAATGAAATATCTCCTCGTTGGTATGCCTCTTTAATCTCGAGTATTTTGCCGAGTTTTTCAAGGTCTACATGCGGCAGATGTTTTTCATATCTATAACGTTATTGTCTGTTGATGAGGTAAACGAAAAAATCACTATCTTCTATGGCACTTACGCCTACGTGGGCTTCACCGGGGAAATGTAGAACGGTACCTGTGCTGATACGATGTACCTCCGTATCGTCGAGAGTAACCTCTACAGTTCCTTTCACTATGGTGAAGTATACTTCCTGTCCTTTATGGTCGTGTGAGGGAACTTGTTCTCCGCTTTTCAATTGCAGGTGTACAAGCATGAGTTCCTTGTTGTCAATCACCTTACCTAGAGTATTGATTTCCTTCCCAATGGGATTGATTATCTGTTTCATGATTCTTCTTTATTTGGTTATGATTAATATTTGTCATCTACGAAGATAGGCAAAACAGTTGAATGACGTCCATTTTGGAGTGGAAAATACGGCATGACACTCCGACTGGATGAAGACAACCAAGGGGATAGATGGCTTGAATCTAGCTACGGTAGCGCTATAGCTTCACTTCATAGCGACTCCTACATCTCCGCCGATTCTCTTCTCTCACGAGGAAATCAAAAAGCTCCACGGAGCAAACGAAAATTCTCCACAGAGGGCCGAAATAAAAGTTCGGAAGAATGAAATGAAACTTCGGAAGAATGAAATCAAAGTTCGGAAGAATTTGTGCGTTCCTCACTGGATAATCAAAAAGATCCACCGAGGAATCCTGCGATTTCCTTGATAGTCGTGGATGAACTCATCCAGCATAAGGCAATCAGCCCTGATGCGTCACGAAGTGGTGCAAAAGTCGTAGCTTTGCACATGCTCTTCGCTAGGTGAGGGTAATCCTTGTCTCGAGGAACTATGTATCATACTATAAGATAGCATAATGGACAAAAAACTAGAAGCGGCTGCGAGAGCCTATCATGCGCTTCCACAGCCTGGTAAGATAGAGGTGCGACCCACTAAGTCGCACAATACACAGCAGGATCTGACGCTCGCTTACAGCCCTGGTGTGGCAGTTCCCTGCAAGGATATAGAGGCCGATCCCGAGCTTGCTTACGACTACACCTCCAAGGGTAATCTCGTTGCAGTTATATCCAACGGTACAGCGGTCCTAGGTTTGGGCAACATCGGTGCTATGGCAGGCAAGCCCGTCATGGAGGGCAAAGGATTGCTCTTCAAGATCTATGCGGGTATCGATGTCTTTGACCTAGAGGTCGACGAGAAGGATCCCAAGAAGTTTGTTGAGATCGTTCGCTCGCTGGCACCTACCTTCGGCGGTATCAACCTCGAGGACATCAAGGCGCCCGAGTGCTTTGAGATCGAGGAGGAGCTGAAGGCTACGCTTGACATTCCCGTCATGCACGACGACCAGCACGGCACTGCTATCATTTCGGCTGCGGGTATGCTCAATGCACTCAAGATCGTCGGCAAGAAGATCGAAGATACTAAGATTGTTGTCAGTGGCGCAGGTGCCTCAGCGCAGTCCTGCACCAAGCTTTATATAGCTCTGGGAGCTAAGCGGGAGAACATTGTGATGATCGACTCCAAGGGAGTCATTCGCACCGATCGACCCAATCTAGATGAGCGCAAAGCTTTCTTTGCGACCGATCGTGAGGGCATCTACACGCTAGCCGATGCGATCGAGGGGGCTGACCTTTTCCTCGGACTTTCGCAGCCTGGAGTGTTGACGCCTGAGATGGTGCAGAAGATGGCCCCCAATCCAATTGTCTTTGCGCTAGCCAATCCAGAGCCTGAGATCAGGTATGAGGATGCAAAAGCGGCACGCCCTGACGTACTTATGGCTACGGGCCGGTCGGACTATCCGAATCAGATCAATAATGTGATCGGCTTCCCCTATATCTTCCGAGGGGCACTCGATGTACGTGCCACGGCAATCAATGAGGAGATGAAGATGGCTGCCACGATAGCCATCGCAGACCTAGCGCAGGAGCCTGTCCCCGATGAGGTCTCTAGTGCCTACGGACACATGCCGCTGCACTTCGGCCCTGACTACTTTATCCCGAAGCCTGTGGACCCACGTCTCATCACGAGAGTCTCGATGGCTGTGGCTCGTGCAGCTATCCGTACGGGTGTAGCACGTCGTGAGATCTCCGACTGGGAGGCTTATGAGCAGTCGCTCCTGATGCGCACGGGAGGTATGAGTCACCTGCTACGTCGCATCCACGAGGCTGCGCAAAAGTCCCCCAAGCGTATGGTCTACGCTGCGGGTGAGAACCCACTCGTGCTACGTGCTGCTGCTGAGGTAGCTCAGCTGGGCATCGCTCATCCGATCGTGCTCGGTGACCCCGTGGTCATCCGAGAGATAGCCAAGGAGCATGATTTGGATCTCTCCACGATCGAGATTATCAATCAGCATGACGAGCAGTGGAAGGCTAAGCGTGAGGAGTATGCTCGCCGCTATACAGAGCAAAACTGGCGCAAGGGAGGTCTCCTAAGCGAGGCTAAGGACAAGATGTTTGGCCCGAACTACTTCGGCATGATGATGGTGCAGTGTGGCGATGCCGACAGGTTGATCACAGGCATTTACTCGAACTATGGATACCTCTCCAATGTGGCTCGCGATACGGTGGGTATCGCCCCTGGTCACCAGCACTTTGCGACGATGCACCTGGTGATGATGAAGAGTGGACCTCTCTTCCTGGCAGATACGCTGATCAATCAAAATCTCAAGGCAGAGACACTGGTAGACATTGCGCTCCTAGCTGCCGAAAAGGTGCGCTGCTTTGGCATCAAGCCAGTCATTGCGATGGTGAGCTTCTCGGACTTTGGCAGCACCGATGCGGAATCTTCTGTGGAGGCGCGCAAGGCAGTGGAGATCCTGCACAGAGACCACCCGCACATTCTGGTGGATGGTGAGATGCAGCTACAGACTGCACTCAACTATCAGCGACGCGATGAGGAGTACCCCAACAATTGCATCAAGGGTGAGCCTGCCAATGTACTCATCTTTCCCCGTCTCTCGGCTGCGAATGCGTGCTATCAGCTACTCAAGCACCTAGACATAGCGGAGGATGTGATCGGTCCTATCCAGATCGGACTGGCTAAGCCAATCTACTTCGCCGACCACGATGCAGACGTCAAGGACATCGTCAATATCACGGCGATGGCTTCGCTAGACTCGAACTCCTGCTTCGTCTAGCCCGTCGATCCATACGACAACAAGAGGGAGATTCACCGTCGGTGGGTCTCCCTTTTTAGTTTCATGGGGGAGAAACTCCAGTTCCATGGGGGAGAAACTCCAGTTTCATGGGGGAGAAACTCCAGTTTCAAAGGGGAGAAACTCTAGTTTCAAAGGGGAGAAACTCCAGTTTCATGGGGATGAAACTCTAGTTTCAAAGGGGAGAAACTCCAGTTTCATAGGGGAGAGGGGAGGAATTGCGTAAGGGAAAGGAACAAAAAAGAGGAGACTTAACCGCGTTTAATCAGCGATTAAGTCTCCTCTGCATGGGTGCGCGTCTGACTTCCGTCAGCGGGCTATGGTTGAGAGCGGAGCTGGGTTAGTATTGTCGCTCGCCAAAGATGGCGGTGCCGATGCGCACGATCGTGGAGCCTGCCTCTACGGCTATGGGCCAGTCACTACTCATACCCATAGAGAGCTCATCCCACGAGATGTCGGGGTAGCGCTCACGTAGCTCCGTCTGTAGCGTGCGGAGCGCGTCGAACTCGTGGCGTATCTGCTTTTTGTCTGCTGTCAGCGTTGCCATACCCATCAAGCCGCAGATGGTGATGCGTTCTCGCCACTCAGGGGTGGCGAGGTAGTGATCCACGAGTGTCAGGAGCTCCGTGCGGTCTAGGCCGCTCTTGCTATCCTCCTGTGCTATCTTGTACTGCAGGAGGATGCGTAGCTGGCGGTCGAAGCGGTTCGCCTGCTTGACGATCTCCTTGAGGAGTGACTCAGAGTCGACGCTCTCGATGAGGGAGACGTAGGGGACGATATACTTGACCTTGTTGCGCTGTAGTGTGCCGATGAAGTGCCACTGGATGTCTTCGGGGAGCTGGGGAGCTTTTTCGGCAAGCTCTTGTGCACGATTTTCGCCAAAGAGTCGCTGACCAGCTTCGTAAGCTTCACGGACGGACTCGACGGGGTGAAACTTGGAGACTGCCACCAGCTGCACCTGCGCTGGTATCTGACTCCGTATCTCTGCTAGACGCTCTGCGATCATGATGTGTGGAGAAATTTTTGAGGATTGGTACAATGCAAAAAGAGACTGCTACCTGACTCTCGGTAACAGTCTCGGAATAGGAATCGATTTACTCGTTGGGCTTAGAGAAGTCTATTGGCCACGCATCCATGATGATGGTCTCGGTGATGGAGGCTATCTCGTAGGGTGAGAGGGTTGTGGACATCTCCTTCTCCAGGCGGTTGAGGGCGTTGGGCAGGCTGTCGCTCTGCACGATCATAGCTGCTGCGGTGCGCTTTTCGATGCCTTTGGCTTCGTCTAGAGAGATGAAGTTGACCTTGCAGCGATAGAATCGATCGTCCTCGGGGTGATCAGAGAGGAAGAGCTCAGCAAGCTTGATCCGCTTGATCGTATTGATTATGAGTTCGCCTAGAGAGGTAAAGGGCGTGAGCTCCTTGGTGAGCCTCTCTTCTATCTCTGTATAGGTGTCGCCCTGTACGAGGTATCCCTCGGAGGTACGCTTGGGTGTTCCGTTGTCGACCATCTTCTCGTAGGTCACCTTGCATTCAAACCAATTGGCCATATAGTTGCTATTCGTCTAAAAAGTGAATTGATGTGGGGCAAAGGTACGGATTTATTGAGATGCAAGAAAGAACCAAAGGCTAGAAGATTACGCCTGCATGAGGTCACGTAGGAGTACTTTCATACGTACGAGAGAGGGCTTGACCAGGAGGTAAGAGCTCGTTGCTCCGATGGTGACACCGATGAGAGGCGTCTTGCGACCGATCCAGGCAGTGACGCCACCCTTGGCGGAGAGGACTAAGAGACGCTTTGAGATCTCTACAATGACTTTGTCGATAGGGGAGTGGTCGCCTACATATGGCATAGGCGTTATGGAGACTTGACCCTTATATGAGCGACAAGCGCTGCGGAGGAGTGCATCAGCCTCTCGTATGCCTAGCATGCTGCCCATCATAAAGGTTATACGCGCCTTGGTCTCTGCCGTTACGGTTCCATAGGAGTAGAAGTCGTCCCAGCCGTAGAGGTAGGCGAGCTTCTGTATGAGGAGGACGAGGCTGACACTGTACTGCGCTAGCTCTGTCGGTATGCCGACCCATGTGGCTATGCAGCCTGTGAGACTGCTTCCTGCCGAACCCATAGCTAGGAGTTCGGTATGGCGATTTATCTCTTGGTTGGCAATATGGTTAAGGACCTTGACCGAGAGGAAGCGGTGGGGAGGCTCCGTGGCGAGCTGCTCTAGCTCAGTGATAGAGAGAAAGGGGTAGAGCGCATCGGTGAGCCACTCGACACGATTGACCTGCGCCATATTGGCCCCGAGGACAAGGTCTAGGAGACGATCCCAAGCTTTGGAAGATAGTGACATGGTTCTGTAGTTAATAGAGAGGTTTAGAACTTAAAGCCGAAGGTTGCTACCCCGTAGATGCGGTGCTTCTGTAGCTGGATAGCTTGAGGCGTCGTGAGCTGCACCCCATCAGCATAATAACGTGTCGGGAAGGGGTACATGTGAGATTGCTGTCCCTGATAGACGATCGCTAGATCTAAGTAAGAGAAGGGGGAGAAGCGCCAGCCTAATCCGCCCGTGACACCGTAGCCCATGCCGACGATCTCGTAGTGCGGCACGGTACCTGCCTCGTTGACAGGGATTGTGGCACTTTGTTGCTTGGGGTTGGAGTCGAAGCTTGCCTTCATAGGCGCTTGTCGCCAGTAGCCACCCGCACGGATACTGAACTGAGGAGATATTCTCAGCTCGCCACCGAGACGTAGCGTGCTCTGCATAGGGGTGAAGTAGTCCTTCATCAGTTTGTTGTCATCGACAAAAGGACCATAGGTGTCTTTGAGCTGGATGCCCGAGTAGTTGGCTAGCTCATAGTCGAGACTCAGCATGCCGTGCCGTCCGACGAAGGCTCCACTGAGAACGACCTTTGTAGGGGTCTGTAGCTGGTAGCGCCAAGCGGCATCGCTAGGTGTCTGATCTTTTTTAGTCCACTCCTTCTCGGATAGAGGCTTGCCCTCCTTGTCTACTCGTAGGTGTCGAGACTCGGCTCCTGCTACGTAGTTGTCTTGCAGTGAGAACCATGTGGGCGTTTGGACTGCAGCTCCCAGGCGTAGATGGTCTGAGACACGAGCGATCAAGCCGAAGCTAACCGATGCGCCTGAGCCAGAAGTGCGAAGCTCGTTGGCCAGCTCCAGGTAATCCTTGTCTATGAAGTCTTCGCCGTAGTAGGAGTTCATCCGATAGTCTAGCGCACTGAGCTTGACTCCTAAGCCGAAGTATAGGCGGTCGTTGTAGTTAAGTCCGCAGGTGAAGTCAAAGTCCTGAATGCCGCCACGCTCGTTGACTCGTAACTGCGAATTGCTAGGCCCTAATATACCGCCCTTATCACTGTAGTTGAAGGCGCTCTCGTAGAAGCCCTCTGGACGCTGTACTGTCCATCCAGCTCCATGCCCTAGTATGGCGAGCCACGGTGCGGGGACACTACCATAAGCGTTCTTGCTGAGCAAGTTATCGGAAGAAACATTGGTTGGTGTGATAAAGGCTGCGTAGTCCGCTAGTGAGAAGTCCGTAATCTGATGATTGCTTATGTCAAAAGAGCGTGCGAAGCTCTGGCGCTGGTAGAAACCTAGAGCGAGGTTGAAAGATAAACCAGATCCTCTGAGCGGTGTAGCTAGCACGACTGACATATTACCACTGAAGGCAGTGCGACCCTTCTTGTACTGCTCTTTGTACCAAGTGGCTTGGTCAAGGTTCTGCCCGAAAGCGATGGTGCCCTGTATCTCGTTACTGCGGAAGAGCCCTAGACCTGCTGGGTTTTGTCGCAAGCTGCTGTAGTCAGCGCCTACTGCACCGAAAGCTCCTCCCATAGCTTGGTAGCGAGCTGTCCCGTCGAGCGTTTCGGTGCTAAAGCGTAGCGCATTGTCATGAGTCTGTGCGGATAGGTAGCTTCCTGTGATGAGTAGGATGGCTAAGCTTATGAGGGGAATGAAATAGTGTCGAAGCATAGTTTACAAGTATGAGTGTATAAACGAATGAGACTTGACCATTAGTCAGAACCTGCGTGCGGTGGCTAATGATACAAGTCTCATACTTAGAAGTGTCTACTATCGGCGTCCTCTAGCACTGCGACCAGAAGATGAGGAGCTACCAGCCGAGCTGCTACTCCGTGATGAGGAGGACGAAGATCCAAAGCTGCTAGAGGATGATCTAGAGCTGCTAGGAGAGTCGTAACTACGACTGCTGCGAGATGAGGAGCTAGACGAGCTTCCCTGCCAGCTGCTGTTCCCTCGATTAGAGCGTACAGAGGAGCTGGAGTTGCTACGATAGCTTCTGTTACTAGGCGTGTCATAGCTTCTCCTGTTACTAGGCGTGTCATAGCTTCTTCTCTGGCTATTCGTTGAGGCATCGTAGTTACCACGACGTGAACGAGCGGAGCCTGAGTTGTAGTTGCGATTCGATGGGGAGACCTGTCGTTCCTGTCTGATGGAGGTGGCATCCTCAAAGTAGGACCCACGGCGTGAACGAGAAGACTCTTGTCTGTAACCCTCCGAAGCTCTGCGCTGTATGCCGCTAGACTGATCGTACGATCCACGAGCACTACGTCCCTGCGTATTGTCATAGATACGATTGCGATCATCCTTCCAGAAGTTGCCACGATCAGCTACCTCTTTGCGGCTATAAGTAGACTGATCTAGCGAACCTCTACGAGCGTTGCCTGAGAGTGTGCCTTGGTTGCCGCGTGAGGCACGCGGATTGCTGCTATCATAGTAGCTACTACCTATGCGACCATTAGAGTAGTAAGTTGAGGGCTTGACGTAGCTACCATAGTATGGATCGTAGATGCCGTAAGAGCCAGCGTAGTACCCGTCCCAATATCCATGATTATAACCAGCTCCGTAACCATAGCCTCCGTAGTGCGGATAGTATCCGTACCAATAGCTACCGCCCCAAGACCAAGGATTGGTGTACCAAATAGAAGGTCCCCAATAGTTGTATCCACCCCAGCTGTAAGGATAGGCGTATCGGTTTGTGTACCATGGATACCAAGAGCTGTACCACATATAGTCATAGTAGTAGTCCCACGATGGATACCAGCCAGGACTCCATAGGTTGATGGAGATGCCGACAGGATTATAGCGGTCAGCTACGTAGTCGTAACGATCGGGATAGTTATAAATCCCGTAGGTGCCATCCTCGTCGTAGTATACATCTACATTGTTAGAGTCGTATATGTATACAGTAGCGGGATTGTGAAAGCGCATGATGCGTCGGCTATACTTGCCTACACCTTTCTTAGTCTGTGATGAGGAGTAGCTACGTCCTCGCTCACCTTGATACTCCTCTCCACGGTGATTGTAAGCGTCGAGAGGGTCTTGGTTGTCATACTGGTTCTCTGCATCGCCCCACAGGTCGTTAGAGCGATTATCTTGCTGAGATGCCTTAGAGGGGACATAATATACGTCGTCATCCCAGTCCACCTGTGCCGCACTCCATATGTATGATGAGAGGGCGACGATCACGAGTAGAGATATAGATCTTGTTAGCCTCATCATGGTATTTGTTGGTTTAGGGTTTGAAATCTGTTAAGTTGGTCACTGAGGGGAGGTCTCTTAAGGAGACTCTCCCCCTCAGCCACCTTTGCCTACTTAGAGTGTTTAGAATAGACTTCGTTTAATCATAATTCTCTGCGTAAAGGTCTCTTGCATAGTACGTATGAGTGCGATGTATGAGCCCTCGGGTAGATCTGTCAGATCGATAGAGCCACGCAGTGCATCTCCTTGCAGAGTCTGGAGACAGCGCCCTGAGAGATCGTAAAGCTGTAGCGATAGAGTTCCGTCAGATTCAGAGAGAGTAGCCATATCGCTGATGACCGATGGGTAGAGATAAGGTCTCTTGCTCTCTGTCTTGCTCTGATCGATCGATAGCTTCTTTGGGGCATCATATAGTACTACGATGCGGTACTTATCTTCCTTCTTGCCCTCAGCGTCTTGATAAGAAAGTATAGACGGATCTGTCTCGATGAGTAGCTCGTCATTGCGATAGATCGCATAGCCCTTGACCTCTGGGAATGGGACTGGAAGTGGTCCACGAGTTAAAGTCTCACGGATGGTGTCACCACTGAGTGTGGGGCTATCAGAGATAACTAGCTCAAGCGCCATATAGCCTTTGTCTGTAAAGTTAGGTATTGCCCCAAACTTGTTGCTGCTAAGGACTGAGACAAGCCCTCCATCTACTTCCAGGTACTTATCCTTAGAGTTTGTATCGATGTAGACGTCGTGAGGAGAGCTCGTTCTGATTTTAAACCCTACCTCGAGATTCTCCTCCATGTCCAGTTCAAAAGGCTTCTTGAGCGGGATGGAAAGCCACTCGGGATCACCTGTTACGTCGCCTCCCTTGGGGCTTTTGTAGTACAGAGCGTATTCACGACTTTCATTGAGCTTCTGGCGTAGATAGAGGTGATGTAGATTACCTTTGCTCGTTGCTACAGGAAGGACATTGATCTGATGTACATATAGAGGCTTGTCAAATGGAGAGTGCCCTAAACGAAACTTGTCAAAGTAGCGTATCTCAGAGTATCCATATAAAGCGAGTTTATTTACAAGCTTAGAGGACGCCTTGACTGGATGCATCTTTGCTCTGTCAGCGATCTTAGAGATCGTCTGTGTATTGACGGGGTGTAGCCAAGTGACGGTTACGCCTCCAGTTTCTTCTTTTTGTATTGTAGCCTCAACTTCCTTGACGAGCTTGCCCATATAGACCGTGCGGTAAGCTGCTGGGGTAGGGATCTTTTTGCCCTCGACAGTATAGAGAGCTTCTACGGCATAGCTGACAGAGCCTATAGATGTGAGACCATAGTTGAGCTGATCTATGTAGACCGTGTCAGTAACCTCTGTCAGCGGTGTACCGTTGCGATATATCTGATAGCTGATGGGATAGCCCTGTGTGTGTGCTGGTACTGCATCCCACTCTAGCTCTACCTTGAGATGATCCTTGAGGTCTAGCTTGCCTCGTAGCTCACGTATGGGGGCAAAAGGCTTATAGTCTTCACGCCATGTGCCAGCCACCTTGAGTACCCCCGTACTGTCTGGATCGAGGTACATATCCATGTGGTATAGATCACCCTTGTCGCTGTACTTATTAAAGTGTGAGCTGAGACGACCATAGAAGCCATCTTGAGCACAGGGTCTGATACTACCTCCTGTGAGGGTACCGATCTGCTCTTTCTTATCATTATATAGTGGAGACCCTGAGGAGCCTCCCTCTGTATTCCCTTTATCAAACATGAGCTTGTAGTGATCATCCTTACCTCCTAATGCTGTAATCACCCACGAAGAACCTTCCATCCACTGACCGAGACCCATGCCTCCACTGTAAAGCGCGATTTTGGTTACATCTCCTGCAGGATGATGAATGCCGGCTCCATTCTGCCATGTTTGCTCCGTAGCATTCCAGCCTGAGTAGTAGACACGGTAGTCGAGCGGTATCTCATCCTTGAGCTCTAGGAGCATACCATCAGAGTAACCATAGACAGATGTGTAGGTGCGTATGTTCGCGCCAGTAAGTGTCTTGGTCATTTGGAATCCGTAGTCGCTATTGTTGCAGCGTGGCTTCTCATAGTGAAAGCCAAAGATCCACTGATCCATCTTGCTCTGGTCTATGCCGAAGTCTCCCTTGAACGATCCTACCGAAGGATCGTCCGTACCCTCCTCTCCGGAGCAGTGAGCTGCTGTAAGGATATAGGGTTTGAAGTCTCCCTTTGCATTGTTGATGAGGTTACCAGAGCACCAACTTATGTCGCCATTAGCGAAAACCGGCATATAGATGACTGAGCTACTCTTCTGCTCCTGCCACTCATCACCCTCGGGGCAGTTGACATTGATCTGGCAATACTTATCCTTAGCGGGGTCTGATGCGTCTTCATTCTCTATACCATGCCCCACGTGAGCCTGCATTACCGAGCGGTAGAGGTAGCCCACGCCGCTGATTAGGATAGAGGGTCTTGCAGATCCACGGGGAGCCTCGTAGTCTAGTATCAGCTTGCTCCCACTGAGCGGCTCAGAGGCAAAGGCGCCATGCTTAGGATGCGTCTCGTGTGTGTAGGCTCCAAGGAGCTGCTCGCCACCTGGGGTGTAGATGTAAAGCCGTCCACCCTGGGGTATGAAGAAGTCTGAGTAGTATAGGTTTAGTCCTACAGGACTCTGCTCCATATCTATCTCTAGTCGATAGATGTCTGTACCTGCTGTAGAGCCAATCAGCTCAGCCTCAGAAGCGAAGTCTATGAAGCAAGGGACTACCTTGCCGATGTTGTAAGGCTTGCGATAGAGCTCACCCTTGTGCCATGTCTCTTTGCGGATTAGGTCTTGCGGATTGAAGTCTGGAGCAAGCGAGATGCTGGCTGTTGCGGTGCGTAGTGTACCCTCCCCGAGGAGCTGTGGTGTGCCTCCGAAGGATTGCTGCGCTATACCGCTATTGGCTCCAGCGAAAAGGAAGAGAGGAATGAGGATCAGTAGGATCAGTCGATTCTTTAGGTGATTCATTGGTCTTCTTTAGTATTATATCTATGGTTGTTTAAGTGGCAAATTATCTGTTGAGGCTCAGATGAAATGTAGTCATGGTACGTTCTAGAGACCGCACAGAGGCTTGTGGCGGTAGGCTCGTATCCACACCTAGTACGATAGTATGATTTGGCTCTATTATCTTCACATTCGATCGAGTTTCAGACTTCAAGCAAAGGTATGAAATGTTTTAAGACTGAGCAACAGAAAGACCCCGCCCTCAATTCCCGAAAATCGTTACACGTCGCATCGCTATTGATCTTGTCATGCAACAGCGGACTCCCTCCCGTCAATCCTTGTCTGTGAGTCGCCATCGTGCGGACATCTCGTCTACTCTGTTCGTATTGTGCTGAATCCGTTATATATACGAGTTCCAAAAATAGTTCCCCTCTTGGAACTTTTTAGTTCCAAGGGAGGAACTTTTCGGTTCCAAGGGAGGAACTATTAGGGGGAAGGGCATTAGGGAGAGGATTGCGGGTAAGTAAATGGAAATGAGAGGGATTTGCACGATA
>UWSO01000030.1 GCA_900538385.1 uncultured Porphyromonas sp. | reverse complement strand
CGAAGTATTTTTTCTTTCCTCCGTAGCAAATCAAAAATAGCTCCGTAGGAATTTCGAAATTCCTACGGAGCTATCGATAAGTAATACCCAACTATAGAGCGTATGCCCCACTAGGATGATCTAGTCGTGTTGCAGACGAGCCGCTAGTGCGGGTCTCCAGTCGGTCCCATTGACCGCTAGGAGTGTCTGCAGACCAAACGCTGCGGCAGCCTCGAGGTTGGCCGTGCTGTCGTCGATGAAGAGCGTGCGCTCCGGCACCATGCCGCTGTCCGCTATCATCTGCTCATAAATAGCTCGGTCAGGCTTCATCGTCTGCATATCGCAGGAGGCGTAGACCTTGTCCACATAGTCGCTCAGCGTGCGACCCGTAGCGGGGAGGAAGTGCGGACTGTGGGCATAAGCCATGATGTAGGGATTGGTGTTTGACAAGATGTAGATCTTGTACTGCTTGCGCAGCTGCTCTAGATAGTCAAACTTATACTGAGGCACCCCCTTGAGGAAGAGCATGATCGCCTCATTGATCTCCTCATCGGTTAGGTTTGTGCCAGCGTGCTCATTGAGCCGTGCGACAAACTCCTCGCGCCCCACGAGACCCATCTCCAGATCGTGGAAGACGCCGAGCTGTCGGTACGGGTTGAGCATCTCGTCGATATCCTGGACACCTAGCTCGCGAAAGCGTCTTAGCGACACCTCCGGCTGGAGATCCACTAAGACGCCTCCGAAATCAAATACGAGTGTATCTATCACGACGCCTTACTTCTTGAGCCAACGGTCGAGCCAGTCGAAGAAGGTGCGCTGCCATAGGAGTGCATTCTGAGGCTTGAGGACCCAGTGCGTCTCCTCGGGGAAGAGGAGCATCTTCGTTGGTACGCCACGCATCTTAGCTGCGTCAAAGGCCATCATACCCTGCGATGCAAGGATGCGGAAGTCATGCTCGCCGTGAATGATCAGGATAGGTGTATCCCACTTGTCGACGAGCTTGTGAGGTGAGTTGGCAAAGGTGCGCTGAGCCGTAGCGTTGTCCTTTTCCCAAGGAGCGCCGCCCATATCCCAGTTGGCAAACCACTTTTCCTCGGTTTCGAGATACTGCGCCTCGAGGTTGAAGATACCAGCGTGAGCGATGAAAGCTGCAAAGCGTCCCTCGTGTACACCTGCTAGGTAGTAAACCGAGTAGCCACCATAGCTAGCGCCCACAGCGCCCATACGATCTGGAGCGATGAAAGGCTCCTGCTTCATCAGGTCTGCAGCGGTGAGGTAGTCGCGGATGTTCTGACCGCTGTAGTCGCCACTGATCTGCTCGTTCCACGCCTTACCAAAGCCTGGCACACCGTGACGGTTGGGTAGGATGACGATGTAGCCCTGCTCAGCCATGAGACGTGGGTTCCAACGATAAGACCAGAACTGGCTGATGGTGTTTTGTGGACCACCCTGACAGTAGAGGATGGAGGGGTACTGCTTGCTCTTGTCAAAGTGTGGTGGGTAGAGGACCCATGTGAGCATCTTGCCGCCATCGGTCGTAGGCATCCAGCGCTTTTCGCAAGTTAGGTCACCCAGCTGGCTCATGATTGGCTTGTCCTCCTCAGTTAGTGCGGTAGCCTTGCCATTATTCAGATTGACCATGTAAAGCTCTGTCGGGTAGGTCATTGCTTGACGAGAAGCGACGCAGACACCCTTGTCATTCATATCAAAGCCCGTGTAGTCGTACTGCCCGTCGGTGATCTGCTTGATCTTGCCATTAGCGAGCTGATAGCTGTAAATGTGGGTCAGCGCCTCACGGCAAGTGATGAAGTAGATGGTCTTGCTGTCGGCACTCCAGGTGGGGTTGGAGATGTTGTACTCAAAGTCAGCGGTGAGGGGACGGTACTGCTTCTTTGCCAAGTCGTAGAGATACATGACCTGTAGGTCAGACTCATAGCCATCGCGCTCCATACCGATCCAGATGAGCGAGCGACCATCGGGGCTGAAGACAGGGTTCGTATCGTAACCCATGATACCCTCGCTGACGTTGGTCGTCTCACCAGTGGTTACATTATATAGGTAGATGTCGCTATTGGTCGAGATACTGTACTCCAGTCCCGTCTTCTTGCGGCAAGCGTAAGCGATGAGGTTGCCATCTGGGCTAAAAGCTATATCCTCGATACCGTTGAAGGGGCGCATAGGAGCCTCGTAAGGTTCACCCTCGAGTAGGTCCAGACCCTTGGTGATGGGCTGTGCCGTAACCTTTGCGATAAAGGGGTGTGGCATCGTCGAGACCCATTCGTCCCAATGCTTGTACATCAGATCCTCGATGATGCGTGCGTCAGCTTTGTCTAGATCGGGATAGACGTCCGTTACGACAGGACGAGCCTTGATGTCCTGCACGTAGAGCAGCGTCGTCTCATCGGGAGAGAAGAGATAGTCGACGATACCCCCGTCAATGGCTGTGAGTTGACGCTCTGCACCATCACTGAGGGTGCGAGCAAAGAGCTGCATGCCCTGATCGGTGCCACGCATGAAGTATATCTGCTTGCCGTCCCGACTCCAGCGTGGGGTGTACTCGCTACCAGCCGAGGGAGCGGTCAGCTCGGTACGTCCTGTGCCATCGCTATTGATGAGGTAGAGGGTCGTACGGCTGTTGTTGTCCTTGATAGAGGGTTGAGATACGTTGTAGACCACCTGCTTACCATTAGGCGCTAGAGCGTAACTCCCTACACGAGGCATCGTGAGGAGCATCTCTGGGGTCATCTGCTTGGTCCCTTGCTGTGCAGTCATAGGCAGAGCGAATGTAGAGAGAATGAGAGCCACGAGGCTACGAAACAAATTTCTTCTAGTCATAAGATAGAATGAGATGAGTGAAAGAAAGGTCGTCTCGAGGCGACCGTAGATTACTGAATGCTCTCCAAAGGTACGAAAAAAAGAGGCTAGCCCGTAGAGGCACTACCAGCAGCGATGACGTAGCGACAGACCTAGCGTCAAGTAGCTCTGACGATAAGGCTCGCAGTGGAGCCTGAGGAAGAGTCCCAGCTTGTCGAGATAGCGTAGTCGGGGATATGCCTCTAGACCTGCCTGCAGATGGGTATAGCTCTGCTCTCTAGCGACCTTGTCGTAGCCGATGCCGATGCCATAGCTGTGCCGCAGCTCTAAGTACCGCCACTGGTAGAGCGGCACACCCACAAGGAGATCGCCATGGAGTGTGGGGTGCTCCTTATCGGGTTGTAGAGAGACCTCTGCCGCATAGTTTAGAGAGGACGTCTGCCAGCCAATCTGCGCACCGACACAGCCAGCGCCTCCCGACAAGTGGCGACTACATAGCAGTGATAAGTAAAAGTAGCTGTCTGGGATCTTAGGGCTGACAGCTGGTGTGTAGCGACCGAAGATGAGATCACTCACGAGGTAGCCGACATGAGCCATCGAGACTCCTATAAGTCCACCCCAAAGGACATCAGAGTACCAGTGGCGGTTATTGGCCATACGTCCGAAAGCCACAGAAGTGGCGAAGATATACTGCAGACGAGCTAGCAGCGGGTAGTCGGCACCATACTCTAGATTAAAAAGCTCGGCTCCGAGGAAGGCTGTCGCGGTATGCCCCGACGGAAAGCTATTGGCCGTCGAGCCATCGGGTCGCATACGGTGGACTCCTTGTTTGACTGAGAGGACGATGGCAGCGGTCCCTAGAGCACCTATGCCATCGGCTGTCAGCATCTCGCCCCATGTGCGGGAGCGTCCCGTGGCACCGCCACAGCGCATAGCAAGTTGTAGCCCATAGGAGGCAAACTGCATGTGGTCATCGTAGTGATTACGCCAGCGAGTACCCAGGAGAGAGTGACGAGTCGTACGGATAGCTACGTCACTATGATGCAGCGGATAGGCGGCGAAGAGTGCCCCAGGGAGCAGCACGCTGAGGGGATCGGGCGAAGGAGCTATTGTATCTGACGAGGTGCTCTGTGCAAGCGCCCCACTACAAGGAAGTAGGAGGAAGAGACCAAGAGTCAAGAGCGTAAGGAGTCGCATCCGGATCTAGAGCTGTCTTAGAAGAGGTTACGCCCTATGCCCCATGCGACGATGATGGCAAAGATGATCCAACTAGCAGTGCGCCCTGAGAAGCGGCGGTAGAGTCTCTCGGCTCGCAGATCATGTGAGCGAGATAGCTCTAGCAGCACGAGAAAGGCAAAGTAGATCAGACCAGGTATGAGCATCACGTTGAGCTGTAGCACCCGTCCTATGTCGCCATGCAGCAAGGCGTGAATGCCTCGCATGGAGCCACAGCCTGGACATTGCCACCCCGTGAGCTGTAGGAAGGGGCAGCGTGGGATCTGTAAGCTCTCAGGACGATATAAGTAAAGCACCACTCCCCCTACCAGCATACAGCCTAGTAGAGCGAGTAGTGCTTTGTTGTGCCGACTCGTAGCGAGCATGTCGCCTCGACGTTAACGGTTATCTCAGATTGTCGAAGCCTCGTCCGTAGACTCCGTGCACGGTCCCCTCGGAGACGAATGCATCGGGATCGATCTCCTTGATGATACGATTGATACTCTGTAGATGAGCTTTGCGGGTTACCACCATGAGAATACGCATCTCCTCCTGCGAATAGCCTCCATCAGCATGAACCAGTGTACAGCCACGGTGCAGACGTTGGATGATCGCCTCGTTGATCTCTTTGTACTTCTTGCTAAAGATAAAGAGCTGTATAGAGTGCTTATTGCTATTGGTCCAGTAGTCGAGCGTGATAGCGCAGAAGACTACCTCTACGATGGAGAAGGTGAGTAGCTCGGCACCAAGCTGTGGGTCTTTGCCCGATACATATACATTGACAAAGTAAGAGGTGATCACGATCGTCGCATCGATCAGGATCATCGCACGTCCTAGGGAGAGCGTCGTGTACTTGTTGAAGATAGAGACGATGACATCCGTACCGCCCGTACTACCATTCACGTGGAAGACGAGAAAGAGCCCACTACCGCACAGGATACCACCGATGATCACCGCCATAAAGCGCTCTTCTCTGAGCAGAGGTCCCACGTTAGGAATATTGTCCGTGAGCCAGCTACTCAGGTTGTGGTACACCTCCGTATTAGGATCTCCGAAAAGAGCCTGACCGATAGGAATGGCTATACCCATCAGGATGACCCCGATGAGTGTCTTGACGGAGTAACGCCACCCTAAGAAGATGATCGAGACGATTAGTAGCCCGACATTGATGATGTTATAAGGGATAAAGGCGGGGATGCTTGTAGCTATCTGTATGATGGTCGTGACACCGGCTAGTCCGCCCGTTGCGATCTCCTGTGAGAGGATAAAGCCCGCCCAACCGAGGACATAGAGACAGACACCGAGTACGATAAAGAAGAAGTCGTGGACGAAGTACCACGCTTTCGCTCGCTTACTAACAGGAGCTGCTAAAGCTTGAGTCATAGTATATTATTGATTTTGTAAAGAGGTGGAAGTGTCTTCCATAGCCTGCACCGAGACCGACAGACTAGAAGACTGGATGATTACAATACAATGTTGACAATGCGACCCGGCACGACGATCACCTTCTTGAGCGGCTTGCCGTCGATCCACTTGATCGTGTCGGCATGCGCCAGCACCTGCTCCTCGATCTGCTCCTTGGAGAGATCCGCAGGAAGCTCTAGGTTGAAGCGTACCTTGCCATTGAAGCTAACGGGATAGCGTACCGAGTCCTCAGCGATGAGTGACTCGTCACACTGGGGCCATGCGGCCGTCACGATGCTCTCGGCCGAGAGCGTCTCGCTACTGCATGCCGTGCGCATCGCCTGCCACAGCATCTCTGCAATATGTGGCGCAAAGGGCGAGAGCAGGATCGCCAAGGGGCGGAGTACCTCTAGCGACGTAGTCTGAGCCTTCTGTAGCTCGCCCACAGCAATCATAAAGGCTGAGACGGATGTGTTG
This sequence comes from uncultured Porphyromonas sp., assembly GCA_900538385.1. GTDB lineage: Bacteria > Bacteroidota > Bacteroidia > Bacteroidales > Porphyromonadaceae > Porphyromonas. Next base: position 19,168 of record UWSO01000030.1, on the reverse strand, counting down.
AAGGAGAGACGCTCGATGTCTTGCGTAATCTTCTGGATCAACTTATGGATCGTGCGTAGCTCCTCACGACTTGCTTGGGCATCGGCTGAGACAGTGAGCTGCCCCTCGTCATCATGGTAGAGCGACCAGACACGCTTGAGGAAGCGGTAGACGCCGTCGATGCCATTCGTGTCCCACGGCTTACTCTGCTCCAGAGGCCCGAGAAACATCTCATACATCCTGAGCGTGTCGGCTCCATACTGCTCGATGATTTCGTCAGGGTTGATCACGTTAAACATCGACTTACTCATCTTCTCCACCCCATAGCCACAGAGATAGCTGCCGTCCGCCTCGGTGATGAAGGTAGCGTCATGGAGGTCGTCACGCCACTGGCGGAAAGCCTCCTGATCGAGTACGTCGTTCTGCACCAAGTGTATATCCACATGCATCTGCGTCACATCGTACTGCTCACGCTGCGAGTAGGTGACAAACTGGTTCGTACCCTTGATGCGGTAGACGTAGTTGGAGCGTCCCTGGATCATCCCTTGGTTGACCAGTCGCTTGAACGGCTCATCATCGCAGACGACCCCGAGGTCGTAGAGGAACTTATTCCAGAAGCGGCTATAAATCAGGTGACCCGTAGCGTGCTCCGTACCGCCAATGTAGAGATCCACCTGTCGCCAGTAGTTATTTGCTTCGGGGGATACCAAAGCAGACTTATTGTGCGGATCCATATAGCGTAAGTAGTAAGCGCTACTTCCGGCAAAGCCTGGCATCGTGCAGAGTTCGTAGGGATAGCCCTCCTCGGTACACCAATGCTTAGCACGTCCTAGCGGGGGCTCACCACTCTCCGTGGGGAGATACTTGTCTACCTCGGGGAGCGTCAGCGGTAGTTTGTCAAGTGGCAGCGTATGCGGCACGCCCTCTTTATAATATATAGGTATCGGCTCGCCCCAGTAGCGCTGACGGCTGAAGATAGCGTCACGCAGACGGTAGTTGATTCGCTTCTTGCCCAGTCCTCGCTCATCGAGGTAGTGACACATATAGTCGATTGCTTCGGTGACTGGCTTGCCATTGAGCAGAGGCGAATTGATCAGCTCGCCCTCTTTGCTATCGAGGCTTTCGCTCCAAGTGGATGGATCGGACGCTTCGCCACCCTTAGGCAAAACGACCTGACGTATCGGCAGATCAAAGTGCCGTGCGAAAGCAAAGTCTCTCGAGTCGTGCGCTGGCACCGCCATGATAGCACCCGTGCCATAGCCCGCCAGCACATAGTCGCTGATCCAAATCGGGATCAGATCACCCGTGAGTGGGTGCTGTGCGTAAGAGCCAGTGAAGACACCCGTCACCGAGTGATCCGCCTGACGCTCACGCTCCGTGCGGCGCTTCGTACGGTCTAGGTATGCCTCGACAGCCTCTCGCTGCTCCTCCGTAGTTAGGTCAGACACCAGACTGCTCTCAGGGGCTAGCACCATAAAGGTGACTCCGTAGAGCGTATCAGGGCGAGTCGTAAAGATCTCGATAGGCAGCTCACCACGGGCGGTGCTAGCCTTAAAGGTAACCGATGCTCCAACCGACTTGCCGATCCAGTTGCGCTGCATCTCCTTGAGCGCATCGCTCCAGTCGAGCTGATCTAGACCTGCCAGCAGACGCTCCGCATAAGCAGAGACACGGAGGCTCCACTGCTTCATCTTGCGCTGCACCACAGGATAGCCACCACGCTCGCTCACGCCGTCACTCACCTCATCATTAGCAAGGACGGTACCCAGCTCAGGGCACCAGTTGACCACACTCTCCCCGAGGAAAGCCAGACGGTAGTGCATCAGCCACTCCGACTGCTCCGCTTCGCTCGCTGCTCGCCACTCCTCAGCCGTTAGCTCCAGTGGCGTACTGCTGTAAGCGGTACACCCCTCTGTGCCATGCGCCTCGAGATGCTTGACCAACTTATCGATAGACTCAGCACGATCTGTGGCGGTGTCGTAGTAATGGTGGAAAAGCTGTATGAAGGCCCACTGCGTCCACTTGTAGTACTCCGGATCGCAGGTCACCACCTGACGGCTCCAGTCGAAGCCAAAACCAATGTTGTCCAGTTGCTCACGATAGCGAGCGATGTTGACCCGTGTCGTCTCCTCGGGGTGGCGATTCGTCTGGATAGCGTACTGCTCGGCGGGCAAACCAAAGGCATCATACCCCATGGGGTGCAGTACGTTGTACCCCTGCAGACGCTTATAACGAGCGTAAATATCAGAGGCAATGTAGCCTAGCGGGTGCCCCACATGTAGTCCCGCACCCGAGGGATAGGGAAACATATCGAGTACGTAGTACGAGGGCTTATTCCGGTCTATCTCTACGCGATAAATATCGGCATCTTGCCAGATACGCTGAGCCGACTGCTCTATGTCGTGGTGATTGTAATCCATACAGTTCTCTCTATTATAGTACAAAGGTACGAAATTAGAGGTTAGAGATTAGAAGTTAGAGGTTAGAAGAGATTAGAGGTTAGAGCTTTTCCTAGTGCCACTAGTTGTTTTAGTGGCACTAGCCAGCCTCTAGAAGAAACAGTGAGGGAGACTCATTGCTGAGTCTCCCTCGCTATTTTTGTCACCTTACGCAGGTGATGAAGTTGGCTTAGATGGTTGCTTTACTTGATCTCCCAAGTATCCTCCGTCATGAGTAGCTCACGGAGTGTGCGTACCTTGTTCTTTGCCTTTTGCTGATCGATCTGATCATGGACAGCCCAGTCGTAGGTCGGGCCCTCGACATCACGTATGACGCCCATAGCGACGGGGAGCCCGTCTGCACCGTTCATAGCGGCAAGCATCATGTGTAGGAAGGGATTCGGCTCGTGCGCATCGTGCGTCAGCACATCATCGAGCGTGTAGCCATCCTCGCCGATCGTCACAGCACGTAGCTTGAAGCCGTCCAGGACGAGACCACGCTGCTTGTCCTCACCGAAGAGCATCTTCTCACCATGCTGCAGAACGATCGTCTTGTCGGCACGAACGGCGCGGTCGCTGATAGCAGCGTGTGCGCCATTGTTGAAGATCATACAGTTCACCAAGACCTCTGTGACTGCAAAGCCCTTGTGCTTAGCACCAGCGATCAAACAAGCAGTGAGTGTAGGCTGATCAACATCTAGCGAGCGTGCGAAGAAGTTGCCACGAGCGCCCATGACCAGCTCGGCTGGCTCGAAGGGATCCTCGACAGTTCCGTAAGGCGAACTCTTGGTGACCAGTCCACGAGGCGATGTAGGTGAGTACTGACCCTTGGTTAGTCCGTAGATGCGGTTGTTGAAGAGTACCTCATTGATATCCACATTGCGTCGCACAGCATGGATGAAGTGGTTACCTCCGATAGCGAGGCTATCACCATCACCAGACATAAGCCATACGGTGAGGTCGGGACGAGCCACCTTAACGCCCGTAGCGACGGCAGCACCACGACCATGTACGGTGTGGAAGCCAAAAGTACTCATATAGTAAGGTAGTCGCGAGGAGCAACCGATACCTGAGACGACGACCGTCTCATCGGGTGCTATGTCTAGCTCAGCCATCGCCTTATGGACAGCAGCTAGGACACCGTGGTCGCCACAACCTGGACACCACTTGACGGGTGATGCATTTTTGAAATCCTTGGGGGCAAAGCGTAGCGTGCCCTTCTCTAGATTACTATTTGTTTCAATCATAGCAGTTGTGGTCTTTTATAGTTGCTCAGCGAGTATCTCTTCGAAGGCAGTGACGAGGTTGCTCACCTTGAGAGGTTGTCCCTGCACTTGATTGTATTGATAAATATTGGCATCAGAGACCTTGTTGCGTAGGAGCATAGCCATCTGACCGAGGTTCTGCTCAGCGACGACGACACGTGGGTAGCGACGTAGGATCTCCTCCGTATTCTTAGGCATAGGATTGATAAAGGTGAACTGTGTGTGTGCCACCTTATGTCCCTTCTTCTGTAGCGCACGGCAAGCGTCGCTCAGGTGTCCGTACGTACTACCCCAGCCGACGATGAGCAGGTCGGCATCCTCGACATCACCCTCTACGGTGAGCGGTGGGATCACCTCTGCAATGTGCTGAATCTTGTTGTGACGCTGCAGGACCATCAGCTCATGGTTAGGACCATCCGTGCTGATAGCACCAGTCTTATTATCTTTTTCCAGACCACCTGTACGATAAGGAAGTGAGCCAGCTCCTGGTATAGACCAGTAGCGTACGAGCGTCTCTGGGTCGCGCATATAAGGCATCCATGGGTCCTCACCCTTGTACTGATCTACGTAATGAGGCTTGATCTCGGGATACTTCTCGTAGTCAGGTATACGCCATGCCACCGAGCCATTACCCAGATAAGCATCTGAGAGGAGGACGACGGGCGTCATGTGCTCTATGGCTATCTTGACTGCATAGTAAGCAGCGTCAAAGCACTTAGAGGGAGAGGTAGGAGCGATCACTACCATCGGGGACTCACCATTGCGCCCATACATAGCCTGTAGGAGGTCGGTCTGCTCTGACTTCGTAGGCATACCTGTCGAGGGACCACCACGCTGTACGTCTACGAGTACGAGTGGTAGCTCAGCGATGACGGCGAGGTTGAGTGCCTCACTCTTTAGCGCCACACCAGGTCCTGAGGTAGAGGTGACACCTAGGCGACCAGCGTAAGAGGCTCCGATGGCTGTACAGATACCAGCTATCTCATCCTCAGCCTGCATCGTGATCACATCGAGAGACTTGTACTTAGCGAGGAAGTGTAGGATGTCTGTGGCGGGAGTAATAGGATAAGAGCCTAGGAAGAGCTTGAGTCCAGCACGCTCCGCACCAGCTATGAGTCCGAAAGCGGTAGCCTTATTGCCCGTCACGTCAAGGTATACGCCAGCTTCCTGAGGAGCGCCCTCGATGACGAAGGGGGTGCCTACTGAGGCGTGTGTATTAGCCGCATAGGAGTAGCCTCCGTGGAGGGCGGCTATGTTGGCCTGACGGATGATCTCCTTCTTAGCAAACTTCTTGCTGATGAAGTGTTCTGCCTGCTCTATGGGTCTATCGAATAGCCAAGAGACGACACCTAGGGCAAACATATTCTTGCATCTTAGTCTGCCTCTAGCGTCCATATCTATATCCTTGAGTACCTCCTGCACCATTGTGCTGATGGGACATGCGAGTACTCTATCGGGGTTGAGCCCCAGCTCTTTGATAGGGTCATCTGTCTGGTAGAGAGCTTTCTTGAGATCCTTCTCTCCACAGGAGTCACTATCGATGATGATGATCGAGTCGTGACGTAGATTCTTCACATTGACCTTGAGGGCAGCGGCATTCATCGCCACCAGTACGTCGGCATAGTCTCCAGGTGTATGGACCTGATCATGTCCGATACGTACCTGAAAGCCCGATACGCCAGCCAGTGTACCCTGAGGAGCACGAATCTCAGCGGGATAATCGGGGAAGGTCGAGACCGAGTTACCATACATCGCTGACATATCAGAGAAGATGGAACCCGTGAGCTGCATACCGTCGCCCGAGTCGCCTGAGAAGCGTACGACTACCTCTTCGATAATTCTTTTGTTCGGTTTGTCTGTCATAATTAGGATGAATAAAAGGTGTAGGGCCCAACTCCTTGAGAGGGTGATTGAGCGTAACCTTCCTAGCAATAGACCTCTACATAAAAACTTTCGTATACCATAAGGCTCTGCGCCACCTTCCACAGCATAGGAGACTGGTGGGCAAACGCTAGAAATAGGGGAATACGAGCGACTGCCACAGCACCACCACTATGATCTGATCAGCACAGCCATATGGATAGCACAAAGGTACGACTTATTTCGCTGATACTAGCCTTTTTTAGGTACGAAAGTGCCGACCATACATTCCACCCACTAATGCAGCAAAGCCCCCAGCGACTACAACCGTCACTGGGGGCTTCGCGCTATATGTCAGAAAGGAGGCTGCTACTCCATGAGACTGCGGTAGAAGTCTACATAAGCCTCTGCATGGTCTACCGCTGGGCCGGGGTACTCCAGCACCTTGTGGTCAGGCTCGGAGCGGAGGTACTTGATCAACTCGTGGGAGACCTTTTCCTGTCCGAGGATCACCCCGTCAGAGTAATGGATCGCCATACGACGCAACGCATCTGGCGTCACCTCCCCTTGGAGCGGTGCAAGCATATCACCCGTGATCTTGTCAAACTCTAGCTTCTTGATCAGATCGTCGCCGACCTCGCCCTCCTCCTCGTTGCCATCGATCGAGAAGATCACCTTAGCTCGCTCGAAGTAAGGATCATCCTTGTAAGCGGTCTTGAGGTATACAGGAGCCAAAGCGGAGAACCACCCTAGACAGTGTATCAGGTCGGGGATCCAGTGCAAACTTTTGATCGCCTCCAGAACGCCTCGGATGAAGAAGATACTTCTATCTGCATTGTCACTGGGCGCTCCCTTCGAAGCGGGTTCGAAGAGGCTCTTGCGACCGAAGAGGTCGGGATTGTCGATGAAGTAAACCTGTATGCGTGTGGAGGGGATGGAGGCTACCTTGATGACCAGTGGGTGGTCGTAGTCGTCTACGATGACGTTGATACCCGACAGTCTAATCACCTCGTGAAGCTGATTGCGACGCTCATTGACCAGTCCATAGCGTGGCATGAAGATGCGCACGTCATGTCCTGCACTCTGTATATGCTCCGGGAGGTAACGAGCAACATGTGCGAGGTCACTCTCGGGCAGATAGGGGTAGATTTCCTGAGATATGTAGAGTACTTTCTTGTCTTTGGCAGCCATAGTGATTTACTTTCGTTCTCTACAAAGATACTAAAAAAAGGCGAGACCGACGCCCCAGTAGGACAAGCGCTACCACGAGTAGAGCAGTACCCAGAGCGGGACTTGAACCCGCACGACCGCAATTGGTCAAGGGAGTTTAAGTCCCTCGTGTCTACCGATTCCACCATCTGGGCGACAGTCTACGTGCTGCATGCGGTGAAGCTCTACGCGCACCGCTCGGCAAAGGTACGTAAAAAAGAGATTCAAGCAGCGCTACCAAAGCGCTTGCCATCTGCTGATTTTTCTGTACCTTTGCGCTCATAGCCTTAGAGTACGCTCAGATATATACTTTAGGTATACACTTGCAGTGTGCCTCTAGAGCGCTTTTATTTTTAGCAGAGAAGTTAGTCGCACACATGTCTCACGGAGGTCGGTACACGATACATTTGAAGGGATTGCCCCAGGGCGTCTCGACCGAGGACTTTGTTGTGGAGTCTGCTTTTCTGGAGTCACGCCCTACGTTTGACCTCAGCGGAGGTCCCGTAGTATGCACCATCCGTGTAGATCGTGTGGGAGAGACTTACGACCTGCTACTGACCCTCGCGGGTTCTGTACAGACGCATTGTGATCGATGCTTAGCTCCTCTAGAGATGCGCATCGACACATCTCAGCATATAGTCGTCAAGCTCGGTGACCAGTACGAGGAGGTGAGCGATGAGGAGATCATCGTGCCGCATCACAGCCCCTCGCTCGACTGCGCTGACCTGATCTACGACCTGATTGTGCTCTCTCTCCCGATCAGCCGAATGCATCCCGAGGGGGAGTGCACCGAGGATATGCAGGCCATCCTAGATGATCTCGATCCTGCAGCAGAGGAGGAGACGGATGGTCGCTGGGCCAAGCTCAGTGCACTGCGTGACTCACTACAACAAGAGAAGGATAAATAATAAAATAGATAAACAATGGCACATCCCAAAAGACGGCAGTCTAACATGCGCACTGCCAAGCGTAGAACGCACGACAAAGCAGCAACCCCCACACTAGCTAAGTGCAGCAACTGTGGGTCATGGCACGTATACCACACCATCTGCCCAGAGTGTGGTTATTACCGTGGACAACTAGCTATCGAGCAGGAGGAGGCATAAGCACCCAACCCGCTAAGCGATAAGATTCAAGCCCCTAGATGATCGAAAGATCACTCTAGGGGCTTTCTTGATCTATATGGGGTGTAGGATGATTCCTTTTTTGTACCTTTGAGAAACGCTATCGCAGTGAGACGGTAGCGCCCTCTTATAGCACAAACACTTAACCCAATATATAGTATGTCTTACCCAATCATGACTGCCGAAGAGGCAGCGAGATTAGTTCACGATGGCGACCAGGTAGGCTTCAGCGGCTTTACTCCAGCTGGTTGCCCTAAGGTAGTGCCACAAGCCATGGCTCATCATGCTGAAGAGGAGCATGCGGCGGGGAGACCCTTCCGCATAAGCGTCTTCACAGGCGCCTCGACAGGCGACCGCCTCGACGGAGCCCTAGCACGTGCTCATGCGATCAAGTTTAGAGCGCCCTATCAGTCCAACAAAGACCTACGTGCCGAGATCAATAGCGGTGAGGTGGCTTACTGCGATATGCACCTCTCGCAGCTGGCGCAGGAGCTGCGTGCTGGCTTCTTTGGCAAGATTGATGTGGCTATCGTCGAGGCTGCTGAGCTAACGGAAGATGGTCAACTGGTTCCCACCACGGGCGTCGGTATCCTCCCCACCATCTGCCGCCTCGCCGACCGGATCATCGTCGAGCTCAATGACCGCCACCCAGCCAAGATACGTGGACTCCACGACATCGCCGAGCCTCTCGACCCGCCCGCACGTCGTGAGCTACCTATCTACAAGCCCTCTGACCGTGTCGGCAAGCCTTACCTACAGCTCAACCCGAAGAAGGTCGTAGCGGTCGTCAAGACTAGCGAGCCAAACGATGACGGAGGCTTTGCACCGCTCGACGAGGTGACGCAAGCGATCGGAGACAATGTCACGAAGTTTCTCGAGGAGGAGATCCGCACGGGGCGCATCCCTCGTGAGTTCCTTCCACTGCAGAGTGGCGTCGGCAACATTGCCAATGCGGTTCTAGCCTCTGTAGGCAAGAGCCCGAAGATCCCACCCTTTGATGTTTACACAGAAGTGATCCAGGATGCCGTCATTGGGCTGATGAAAGAGGGACGCGTTAAGTTTGCCTCGGGCTGCTCACTCTCAGTCAGTCGCAACGTCATCCTAGACATTTATCAGAACTGGGACTTCTTCAAGGACAAGCTACTCTTGCGCCCTGAGGAGTACTCAAATAACCCAGGCATCGTGCGCCGCCTCGGGGTCATCACGATGAATACCGCTCTAGAGGCAGACATCTATGGCAACATCAACTCGACGCACGTCCTAGGCACCAAGATGATGAACGGCATCGGTGGCTCGGGCGACTTCACCCGCAACGGTTACATCTCTATCTTTACCACGCCCTCGACCGCTAAGGGCGGTGCCATCAGTGCCATCGTGCCGATGGTGAGCCACGTGGATCATACCGAGCACTCGGTCAAAGTACTCATCACCGAGTACGGTATCGCCGACCTCCGTGGGCTCTCTCCACGACAGCGTGCGGAGCGCATCATAGAGAACTGCGCCCATCCCGACTACCGTCCACTGCTACGCGCTTATCTGGCTCAGGCTTCGGAGGGACAGACACCTGTTTGTCTGGAGAAGGCCTTCGCCTTCCACAAAGCCCTGGCAGAGACAAAGGATATGCGCCAAGCTAAACTTTAATCGATAAAAGCAACCGCTCCTCGCCACTACCATATAGGAAGTGACGGGGAGCGATCACAACGAACCCAAGACCTACTGCTTAGAAGGAGGTCTGCCCCTACTCCTCAGTAGGTGACGGGGAGCGATCACAACAAACACAAGACCTGACACGCTTATGTCTTACATTCTCAATCTAGGGGGACGCGCCTTCGACCTGTCGGAGCCTGTCGTGATGGGCATCCTCAATGTGACGCCCGACTCCTTTTATGCGGGTAGTCGCAAGCAGACCGCTGAGGCGATCGCTGAGCGTACCCACGAGATCGTCCAGGAGGGAGGACGCATCATCGACATTGGCGCCTGCTCGACACGCCCTGGAGGCGAGCTGGTCGATGGCGAGGAGGAGCTACGTCGACTGCGCCACGCACTAGAGATCATCCGTGCCGAAGCGCCCGACCTGCCTATCTCGGTAGATACTTACCGCGCTGACGTGGCGAAAGCGTGCGTCGAGGAGTATGGCGTGGAGATTATCAACGACATATCAGGCGGTCAGGCCGATGCGAAGATGTACAGCACCGTGGGGGAGCTGGGCGTTGCCTACATATTGATGCACCTAGAGCACAACGTCGAGGGGATGCATCAGGTAGTGGACTACAAGCCCTCTGTAGAGGTGTGCGTGGCGGACTACTTCCGACGTCGCCTCGAGCAGCTTCACGACTGTGGTGTAAAAGATGTGATCCTCGACCCAGGCTATGGTTTTAGCAAAAGCATGGACGACCACTACCGCCTGCTCACGCATCAGCGGGAAGCGTTGCAGGAGTTTGCCGAACCCGTGCTGGTTGGCTTCTCCCGTAAGCGTATGGTGCAGACGGTCATCGGAGCTGACGCCATGCACTCAGGCGATGCGACCAACGTGCTACACACTTACGCTCTGATGGAGGGCATCGCACAGATCATCCGCACCCACGATGTCCGTCTCGCTGTCGAGGCGATCAAGGTGACCGACATGATCCGCAAGCATCTCCCCGACGCTACGGGGGCGAGCAGCTATACCCACTGGCAGAGACCGCTAGAGATCCATTAACTATCACGCTTAGAGACTTAGGACTGTGACGCTAGACTGGTTATCCTTTACGCTTGTCGACCTCTTTGACATTATCCTCTCGGCACTCCTCTTCTACTATGTCTATCAGACACTGAGAGCGACCGCCTCGAGAGCGCTGATCTTAGGTATCTTCACCTTTATCCTCGTGTGGGTCATCGTCTCCAAGTGGGCCGGCATGATCCTCTTGGGGGGTATCCTGGATGAACTGGTTGGCACGGGAATGCTCATCCTGGTAATCATCTTTCAGGAAGAGATAAGACGCTTCTTGATCACGCTGGGGAGTACCAATAGGTGGCGCTTCTTGCGGAAGATCTTCAAGGGGGATGATCAGAGTGCCCAAGAGGAGCAGCGCTGTGTCGCAGCGCTCGTCCTAGCCTGTATGAATATGGCGCGCAAGAAGGTGGGCGCCCTCATCGCCATCCAAGCCAAGCAGGAGCTCACCGCCTACCTCCACACGGGAGAGGTCTTTAAGGCAGATGTGAATGCCCGCCTGATCGAAAACATATTCTTCAAAAACAGTCCCCTCCACGATGGCGCCATGATCATCGTCGATAACGACATACGAGCCGCCGGCTGTATCCTCCCCGTCTCCAACGATCCCAACCTCTCGAAAGACTTAGGCCTACGTCACCGCAGTGCCTTAGGACTCTCGCAAGCTACGGACTGCCTCGTCATCGTCATCAGCGAGGAGCGCGGCAAGATCTCTCTGGCGCAAAACGGGGTCATCGACGTTGACGTCGACATTGACACGCTGCGCCAACGACTAGACGCCATCTACGCCAGCTAGTCCAGACACATATAGTATATAGGTCAGAAGGAATGCACCGAGCGTGCGTTCCTTCTTTTCGTTTTCTGTCCAATCGTATCGTACTCTCTCCGTAGCACATACGAGTTCCAAAAAAAGTTCCCCTCTTGGAACTTTTTAGTTCCAAGGCAGGAACCTTCGAGTTCCAACGGAGGAACCTTCAAGTTCCAACGGAGGAACTTTCGAGTTCCAAGGGTGGAACATCTGTCAAGTAGCGACCTTCTTCCCTAAGGAGAGCCAGCGAGCTGTCCCCTTGTCAGCAAAACGAAACAAACGAGTAACCGTATGATAACATCACCACGCTACCTTTGCAGCGTAAGATTTGAAACAGGACATTTCGTATGCTATACAAGGCGCTTTTCTACACACTCGCCCTTTTGACACTCTTCACCGCTGGCACTACGCTGATGGCTCAACCACACGGCCAGCCCATCCCTCACAGCGAGGCTGACCTACGACTAGGCACCCTCACGGGGCGCATCGTTGACGAGCACGGCGAGGGGCTCATCGGAGCCACCGTGCGCATCATCGAGACGGGCGGCGGACAGGTTACGGACTTCGATGGCAACTACTCCCTACAGCTCGCACCTGGCACCTATACCGTAGAGATCGCGTACGTGGGCTATGAGACTAAGCAGATCCAGGAGGTACACATTACCGCTGGCAAAGAGACCAGTCTCTCAGTAGATCTCGCCATAGCGGACAATGTCCTCGGCACCGTCGTCGTGACCGGCTCCTACAAAACGAGCAACACGGCGGGTGCGATGAAGATACAACAAAGTATGCCTCAACTCTCCACGGTCGTATCGAGCGAGATGATCGGTAAGACGGCCGACAAGAACCTCGGCGAGGCGCTCAAGCGTGTTACGGGCGTCACCACCATGAGCAATAAGTATGTTGCGGTGCGTGGTATGGGCGAGCGCTGGAACGAAGCTTCGCTCGACGGCATCCCGCTACCTAGTACGGAGAGCAACGCCAAGGCGTTCGGCTTTGACCTGATCCCTACCTCGCTCATAGACAATGTGACGGTCCTCAAGACCGCTACACCAGACGTCAGTGGCAACTTCTCAGGCGGTCTCATACAGATCACCACGAGAGACATACCGACGAAGGACTTTATCTCCATCAGCGCTGGCACTGGCTACAACTCGCTCAGCACCTTCCAGACGCAGAAATATCGCATCAGAGGGAAGTGGGACTGGCTCGGCTATGACGACGGTCGGCGCGCCCTCCCTAAGGGTCTCCACGAGATACCTTTCGACCCGTACAATCCCGTTCCTGAGCTCTTCGAGCAGAGCAAGCGACTGACCACCGACAACTTTACCATCCACGAGGGCAAGACACCGCTCGCGCAAAACTACCAAGTCTCTCTCGGCAAGAGCTGGGATCTCAATAAGAGCGGCAATCATCGGCTCGGGCTGATCGCCTCACTAACCTATCGCAACACGCAGCAGCAGACCATCATCGACCATATAGAGCGTGGCGAGTGGATGAATGCCAAGCAATATAATAAGGTACAGGAGAGCTTTGTCGATACCGGCATACGCAATAGCGGGGCCAACTACAAGTACAACACGACCCTTGCGGGCGTCCTCAACATCGGTTGGCAGCGGGGCACTAATCGCCTCAGCCTGCGCAACACCTATACTCATAAGTATGACAACGATCTCTCAGAGCTAACCGGTCTGAGTGACGAAGACCCCAACCCCGAGAGCAATCCTTACCGACAGCAGGTCAACTACCCGACCTTCCAAGACCTCTTGCAAAACAAGCTCAGCGGCAAGCATCAGCTGGGCGAGTCACTTCGTCTCGACTGGGCGCTGGCACACACCTACGTACAGCGCAATCAGAAGGATGCCGCCTTTACACAGCAGGTGAGCCGACTAGACGAGACTGGAGCGCGTCACTTCTACAATCAGGTGGGCGTGCAGTCAGGGTCGCTCTTCCCACTGACCCGCGCTTGGTACCTCAACCATGAGCGAGACTTCAACGGACAGGTCAATGTGGAGCTACCTTTCGACCTCTTTGGCAATGACTGGACGCACAAGTTCAAGGCAGGGTACGATGGCGCCTTCAAGGAGAACCGCTTTGAGTTTTGGGAGCTCTCAATGCACCTCTTCAACACACGAGGCTTTGACTTCACCGCCAGCACGATTGCTGACCTCATCAAGCAGGAGAACATGCGCGACGGTGGCTTCGCCTGGGATCTCAAGCGACTCCAAGGTGACGGGCGTATGTACCACGGGCGGGTTATCCAGAATGCAGTCTACGCCATGCTTGACGACCGATACAGCGAACTACTACGTCTCGTCTGGGGTCTGCGCGTCGAGCACTACCTCTACCAAGAGCTGAGCAACCCCTCCATGTCGATGGGCGAGCTAAACATCGTCGAGCAAGATCGTAAAGAGAAGCCCGTGGCCATCATGCCATCGATCAATCTCACGATCACACCGATTAAAGACCTCAACGTACGACTGAGCTACAGCCGCAACACGGTGCGCCCGCAGTTTATGGAGCGCACAGCTTACCGCTTTTACGATCCCTTCCTCGGCGGAGAGATCTTCAACCAGAGCGTCATCTCGACGACTGTGGACGGTGCTGACCTCCGTGTCGAGTGGTACCCCGGCGCTGGCGAGGTGATCTCCATCGGTGGCTTCTACCGTTACCTAGACAAACCTATCGAGCGCATCGCTCAGAAGACCGCCTCCTTCGCCCGCTTCTACATGCTGATGAATAGCAACAAAGCGCACAGCTACGGCGTCGAGCTAGAGCTTCGCAAGAACTTCGGCTTCATCCCCCTAGGCTCATGGCTCGAGCATCTCTACCTCAACGCCAATGCGACCTTCACACAGAGCATCGTTACTGGTATGGTCTCACGTGCCGACGAGAGCGGCATCCTGCGCTGGGTCCCTGTCACACAGCGCCGACCGATGTACAGTCAGGTGCCCTATATGTACAATGTGGGTCTCTCCTACGAGAGCGAGACTTTTGGAGCCAACCTCACTATGAACCGCTCCGGACGCAAGCTCGTCCTCAACACGAACCAAGCCTACGAGCAGGAGTACGAGGCTCCCTTCAGTCAGCTGGACGCACAGCTCTCCTACACCTTCCCCAAGTATGGCGTGACCATCAAGGTCAATGGCTCCAACCTGCTCAACTCTAAGCATATCATCTACACCAACCATGTGGACGACTTCGAGCGTGCCGCTGACAATAATCAGATCCTAGACACCATGCGACATGGCACCTCTAGCGACTACGACCCAGGACACGACAACATCGTCTACCAGTACCGCGACGGCATCTCGCTGAGTGCCTCCGTCAGCTGGACTTTCTAAAGAATCAGAGATACTAACACTTCAACTATCTATCATAATATCATGAACAAGACAATCCGTTTACTAAGCCTCGTGATGGCTACCCTCATGAGCCTAGCACTACTTACCTCATGCGACGAAACTGGCAATGAGCCTAATGGTGGTGGCGACAACAACAAAGTCACTGGCCGCACCATCGGTGGCAAGGAACTCGTAATCGTCGAGGGACGCATCAATGGCAAGAATAATCACTGGACAGCCGACAAGGTCTACGCGCTCAAGGGCATCGTCACCGTACCAGCTAATGAGACGCTCACCATCGACGCTGGTACCACCATCATCGAGGAGCCCACACCATCAGGAGCTACGGGCGTACTCGTCATAACCCGCGGCGCTAAGATCATGGTCGAGGGTACCGCCCAGAAGCCTATCGTCTTCACCTCCTCCAAGGCAGTCGACAACAACGCTGGTCGTCCCGCTCCTGGAGACTTCGGTGGTGTCATCATACTGGGTAAGGCTAAGGTCAATACACCGACCGACGCTCAGTTCATCGAAGGCCTCAACCAAGGTGTCGAAGAGTATCGCTACGGTGGCGACAATGACGAGGACAATAGCGGTGTACTGCGCTACGTACGCATCGAGTACGCTGGCTTCATCCTAGGCGACAGCAACGAGATCAACGGTCTCACCTGCGGCGGCGTAGGTCGTGGCACCACGCTAGACCATATCCAGGTCAGCTGGGGTCTAGACGACAGCTTCGAGTTCTTCGGTGGTTGCGTCAATGCTACCCACCTCGTTTCCTACGCTTGCGACGATGACAACTTTGACTTTGACAACGGCTTCACCGGCAGCATCACTTACGGTGTCGCTATTGCCAACCCCGCCTCGACACACTCCGACAGCAAGGGTAAGTCCGACAGCAACGGTATCGAGCTAGACAACAATGCTAAGGCTCAGGACGAGACCTTCTCGCTCATACCTAAGACACACCCCACACTGACCAACGTTTCTATCATCGGTGCATCTACCCGTGTAGCCAACGTCCACAACAACTTCCAGGGCGATGCTTACAAGTACGCAGCTCGTGTACGTCGTGGTGGTCAGATCACGCTCAAGGACTGCATCCTAACCGGTTATCCTAAGGGCTTCGTCCTCGACCCCGATGCCGACAAGATGGAGCATAGCAAGATCGAGGGTAGCTCCTTCCACGGCTTTGACGCTGCCTTTGAGATCAAGAATGGCTCCGCCAAGCCTACCACAGGCATCATCGAGGTGGTCAACAAAGACTCCGCAGCTACCTTCGGCATGAAGGCTCCTTTCGGCACTCCAGCCGACTTCACAGGAGCTCAGGTCGGCGCCTTCCCTGCTAGCAAGGGCAACTGGCTACAAAGCTGGACCGCCTTCTAGTCGTCTCTCTAGACGCACAAAGCACTAACCAAGTAGGGGCGGACCTTGTGTCCGTCCCTATTTTATTGGTGGTCTTTCTGTGATCCGGCTTTTGGCTACTACGTCTCCGGGTGTTGTGAGATCGAGCCTATGCGATGAGATGAGTGGCTAACTCAATAAGTGTAAGGTCGTCTAGCTCTTTTGGGACTTACTAACTTCTCCGACCCAGAGAGAGACTATAAGCAGTAGCTGAAACGCAAAGGCGTAGATCCAATATCTATCTAACCAGAATAAGAAGCTAAACAGAGAGAGTATATAGCTGGCGCCTAAGACTTTGAGGAGCTTCTTGACGCCTATGATTGGGTAGTCTCCATGATTGACCTTGCGACACACCCAGGCGACCAGCACGATCAATAGGAATGTAACCGAGAGTGCTAGACTCTTTGCCATCTGCACATGAAGCTCACTAGAGGCTTCTCCTAGAGAAGAGACCATCAGCACCCAAGCGGCAATGAAGGAGCAAAACCATGAGAAGTTACTGTCTAGGCGGAATCTGTTTTTCATAGGGATCATACTACTTTTCTTTCTTCATTCAGTCTGACCGCAAATGTACAAATTGTTATTTAACCTACTCAGATTCTATCCACCCCCCCAATCTCTAACTTCTACTCTCTCCGATCTATTTCCGATTTCCTAGGGAGGGAAAAATAATTTCCTCGGAAGAATCAAACGATACTTCGGAGGAATCAAATGATACGTCCGAAGAATCAAATGATACGTCCGAAGAATTTTCCCATTCCTCGCTGGGAAATTCGAAATTCCTCCGGAGGAATTTTCGGATTTCCTCAGTAGAGATTTGTGAGAGCCAGTAATCCTAGCAACTATTCGCTGCAACATTTCGGCGACTCACTCGTCTTAATGGTGTACGACGCTCTTCTGGCCCGTTGGTCCGAGCGTAGTTTTAGTTATACATTGAGTTAGTTTTTAGTTTACAGTGATTACAATGGATGGAGCCACTTTCATACAGACCTACGTCCCCCTACGGCCGACGATCCTACAGGTCTGTATGGCTCTTCTATCCAACGAGATGGAGGCTGAGGATGTGACTCAAGATGTGCTCATCAAGCTCTGGGAGCAGCGCGCACATCTAGACGAGATCGCCTCACCGAAAGCTTACGCCATCCGCATCGCTCGCAACAAATGCATCGACACACTCCGTGCGCCTGCACAGCGCCTGCGCAATGCGGAGGAGCCTACGGAGCTAGAGATGCCGCTGGTCACGACGACCCCGCAGGAGGAGCTCATAGCCCAGGAGCAGCTCGCTCGCATCAACGACTGGGTCGCTACCCTCCCCGAGCAGCAACAAGAAGTGTGGAGACTGAGACAGGAGATGATGCTCACCAATGATGAGACCGCCCAGCGTATGGGACTTCAAGAGGTGACCGTCCGATCGATGATCTCACGACTGCGCAAGGAGGCGAGAAAGCTTTTTGCAGATATGAAGGAGTGATCCGCATACCTTATTATCATATATAGAATACAGAAGCCACTATGATACATTCATCACACGACATAGAGCAGCTACTAGAGCGTTACTACGACGGATTATCTACACCCGACGAAGAGTTTGTCCTCTACCTAGCACTCCTTCAGGAGGAGCCAGGATCGCCATACTATGCCGATCGTATGCTCCTAGAGGCTACACTGCAGCGTGCTGCCTCACAAACGAAGAGTGCAACGCCAGCGCCCACCCCTCGCTGGAAGGTATGGGTGCGTAAGTATGCAGCTGCGGCTGCCGTGCTGATTGTGGGCGGCGTAGGAGTCTCCGTCTTTCAGTGGGGACGCAACAGCCGGCAGGCGGAGCTATCCCTTCTCAATGGTCAGCCCATACCACAGGAGCAGGTCAATGAGTATACGCTCGCAGCTTTTACGAAACTGGGTGACTGTATGCAGCTCTGCTCTGAACAAAACGAGGAGATAGACCAAATCTTCGGTCGCTTGCAAGACTCTTACCAGAGCTCGATGGAGAAGATTCCCTTTGTCTCAGAGGGTGGGTGGACCCTGACGGGAAATTGAGTTCATCTATGACTGCAACAATCCGTCCTCTCAAACGACTTATATATAGAACCTCTGATACAGACACACAGATTATGAAAGCATACATTACTCATCTCTCACGCCTGAGTATCATCATCCTATCGATGCTGCTCCTGATGGAGCTACCCGCAGTGGCGCAGCGCGGCTCTGCCCGTACGCGTATCAATACGTCCAGGCTTATGGAGATCAAAAACGTGGATGTCGTATACATCTCTCCCGCAATGCTCCAGAGCGTTCCTAGGGCGAGTCTCAAGATAGATGGTACGGATGCTATGGCGGGTATCATGGACGGTATCACATCGATACATATCTATACCTCCTCCGACCGCAAGGCGATACAAGAGATACGCCGCACTTTTGCCCCTATCATAGAGCTACGTCACTCAGATCTCGAGCAGCTGATGTATGTCAAGGACGGCAACGGGGTCGTCAACTTGATCGGACAGCTACAAGGAGACAACGCTACCGAACTATACATGATCGTCTCTGGCGATGATGAGTACACGGTGATCAACTTCTCGGGGAGCTTCTCCCGCCGCGAGCTCGAGAAAGCGGTCACCCAAGACAACCGCAGGCGCAAGAAGTAACCCCATAGTATACTTAGACCTATCTACTTAACCTTTCAATAAGTACCTACAAACGGGCTACACGTTACTGTAGCATCTTGCGAAGCGTGACCATACGTGAGTACCGTACACGCTCCATACACGGAGAGCCCATAAGGCACCGTGTGGCAAGACTGTTTTGTGATTAGTTTTAGTTGTAAATTGAACAGAAGCGACGAGAGGGAGCCCCACCACGGGGACTCCCTCTCTTTATTTACCAAAATACATCTATCAGAGTTACACAACAAGCATAATAGAATTGGCTAAATGAGAGAACCCGCTACGGCTGACGCATTATAGCGGACGAGTGCATCTACGTCTCTATGGCAGAAATCTGAAGGTGGAGGAAATCGGGAAATTC
>UWSO01000029.1 GCA_900538385.1 uncultured Porphyromonas sp. | reverse complement strand
CTTCGGAGCTATCAACTGAAACTTCGGAAGAATCAAACGATAAGTCCGAAGAATTTTTTCTTTCCTCCCTGGAAAATCAAAAATAGTTCCCGAAGAAATCCGGAATTTCTTGGGAGCTATTCAGTAGACTGTCGTCAGCGTGATTGAAGTAATCGGAGTTCTATCGAGACGTGCAGCGACATATAGGGGTGCACGACCTTTCCGATCTTTCCGATCTCTAACCTCTAATCTCTAATCTCTAACTTCTGAGTTTTCCCTATATTTGTCTGAGTAAAGAATAAAGCTCCCCGCACGTTTGCTGTGCCAGGAGCCGCTAAACAAATGATATGATGGACAAACAACACAAACTACTTACACCTCACGTTACCAACGAAACCAACCAGCTTCGCAAGGTCGTCCTCGGTCTGCCCTATGCGCTCGGCACGCCGCCGACCCTTGAGGAGACCTACGACGCTAAGAGCTACCAAGCGGTGCTACGGGGAGACTATCCCACGGAGCAGGCGGTGGTACGTGAGATGGAGGGCTTCCTCGCTATCCTGCAGCGCTACGGCGTGGAGGTGTATCGCCCTGAGCCGATAGAGGGGTGCAATCAGATCTTTGCGCGAGATGTCTCTTTCGTGATAGACGAGCACCTCTTTGTGGCACACATGATCCCCGACAGGAGACGAGAGGTAGATGCGTTTGCATCGATCTATGACCTCTTCGAGCCGAACAACGTGCTGCACCTGCCCGCCGAGGTGCGTGTCGAGGGGGGCGACGTAATCCTCTATGACGACATTCTTTTCATCGGCTGTTGCGAGCCGGGTGCCTTTGGGCAGTTCAAGACTACGAGGACCAATGATCGTGCGGTGGACTTCTTCCGTGAGTTCTTCCCGCACAAGCGTGTCGTCCCCGTTCCACTATATAAGCATGACCAGGATCCTCTGCGTGGTGTGCTGCACCTAGACTGCGCCTTCCAGCCGGTGGGGCGTGGCTTTGCTGTCTTTTATCCCGAGGGTGTCGCTTCACGAGAGGCGCGCGGGATCATTGGCGAGGTCTTTGGCAAGGACAAGCTGCTGACCATCACCGCTGAGGAGGCTGTCGAAATGCATACCAACTTCTTCTCCCTCTCTCCCGAAGTGGTCTGTGTCGAGGCGGGTGCCGAGCGTCTGCAGCGCTACCTCCGTGAGGTGGCTGGTATGACCGTCGAGAAGGTGCCCTACAGTGAGATCTCTAAGCAGGGAGGCTTGCTGCGCTGCTCCACATGTCCTCTAGAGCGAGCATAGTAGATGGCAAAGGTTAAGACTGTATATAAGTGTAGTGCCTGTGGCGCTACCTACAGCCGCTGGCAAGGCCAGTGCAACGAGTGCCAAGAGTGGAATACGATCGAGGAGCAGCTGGCACAGCCGGAGGCAACATCGGGGCGCTCGACACCTGCGCAGGAGATACAGCGCAAGCTCAAGCAGATTCATGAGGGCGCCACGTGGGACGGTCTCCACTCGGAGGAGGTGCGCCCCATACAGCTCATCGAGGGAAGCGAGGAGAGTTGCGTAGATCTGCACGATGAGGAGCTAAACCGCCTCCTAGGAGGTGGACTGGTACAAGGCTCCTTCACCTTGCTGGGTGGTGAGCCAGGTATTGGTAAGTCTACACTGGTCTTTCAGACCGTTCTCCGCTGCCCAGAGCTCAAGACGCTCTACGTATCGGGCGAGGAGAGTGCCCAGCAGCTCAAGCTGCGTGCCGACCGCATCGGCATACACTCGGAGCAGTGCCTCATCTACTGCGACACCGACCTCGACAACATACTCCTGAAGGCACTGCAGATAGCACCCGACCTGCTGGTCATCGACAGTATTCAGACGGTTACGACTGCGCGCTCGGACTCTTCGCCAGGATCCATCAGTCAGATTAAGGAGTGCGCCAACCTGCTCCTGCACTTTGCCAAGAGCAGCGGAATCCCCGTGATCGTCATTGGGCATATCAACAAAGAGGGCTCCATAGCGGGTCCGAAAATCTTGGAGCATACGGTGGACACGGTCTTGCAGTTTGAGGGCGACAAGCAGCATCTCTACCGCATCCTGCGCAGCCATAAGAACCGCTTTGGCTCTACCGACGATCTCGGCATCTACGAGATGAATAGCTCGGGACTGGTCGCCGTGAGCAATCCCTCGGAGCATCTCATCTCGGGCAATACGGAGGGGCTCAGTGGGGTCGTCGTCGCTTGCGCCGTGGAGGGTATTCGCCCGATCATGATTGAGACGCAAGCTTTGGTCAGTTCGGCTATTTACAACAATCCGCAGCGGTCCACTACGGGCTTTGATTTGAGGCGACTCAACATGCTGCTAGCGGTTTTGGAAAAGCGAGCCGGCTTCAAGCTCATACAGAAAGACGTTTTCCTCAATATCACGGGCGGCATCAAGATCAACGATACCGCCGTGGATCTAGCCGTCCTCTGTGCCGTCCTCTCCTCCAATCTGGACATAGCCGTCCCCTCGAAGACCTGCATGACGGGCGAGGTGGGGCTGGCGGGCGAGATACGTGCCGTGAGCCGCATAGAGCGACGCATAGCGGAGGCGCACCGACTGGGCTTCACGCGCATACTGATCCCAAAGGCGAATGCTAAGAGCCTGCAGCAACGGAACTACGACATAGAGATCGTGCCGTGTGATCGGGTGGATCACGCCTTTAGGACGCTCTTCTCACAAAGACAATAGATACACTATATATAATGAGTAGGATGAATTGGGATCAGCTGATCTCTAACCGACGCTTTGGAGCAGCTGCTCCGCAACTCTCTGGGGGCATGGAGATGCGCACGGAGTTTGACCGAGACTACGATCGTCTGATCTTCTCGGCTCCATTTCGTAGGCTGCAAAACAAAGCGCAGATCTTCCCCCTGCCTAAGAATATCTTTGTGCACAACCGCCTGACGCATAGTTTGGAGGTGAGCTGCGTGGGGCGCAGCCTGGGCAACTACATAGCGTGCCGCTTGACGGACAATCAGGATACGCCTCATCGGGGTAGCATCGCCACGGTCGTCTCGGCGGCCTGTCTGGCGCACGATATGGGCAATCCTCCCTTCGGGCATAGTGGCGAGCGGGCGATCCGGGCTTACTTCACCGAGGGCAATGGACGCCAATGGTATGACGCCGTAGTAGGGGAGGGGCACCCGTGGGAGGACTTCGCCTACTTCGAGGGCAATGCTAACGGCTTTCGTCTGCTGACGCACCAGTTTGAGGGGCGCCGCCCCGGGGGCTTTGCTTTGACCTACACCACGTTGGCAGCTATTGTCAAGTACCCCTGGTCGTCGGCTAGGGCACTTGAGAGTGGGAAGTTTGGCTACTTCCAGTCAGAGCGGTCTACCTATCTCGATGTAGCGGACTATCTGGGCATCCTGCCCGTAGACCCCGCCACGGGGCACTATGTGCGTCACCCGCTGGTCTACCTCGTGGAGGCCGCCGACGATATATGCTATCAGGTGATGGATGTGGAGGACGCTTACAAGCTGCGCATCCTGAGCTACGAACGTACGGTGGATCTGCTCCTGCGCTACTTCCTCGCAGATGGTCGCGATCATGCACTGGCAACGCTGGAGACTATCGGCGATCGCAATGAGCGGATCGCTTACCTGAGAGCTAAGGCGATCAATATCCTCGTGGAGGCGTGTGCTGAGGTCTTCATCGAGCATGAGGAGGAGATACTGCAGGGTTCTTTTGCAGGGACGCTGGTCGGTAGTATGCCCGAGAAGCTCTATGCGGCTTACCGAGCCAACAGCGCGGTGGCGCAGAGTGAGATCTATACGGCGCGGGCGGTGATCGACGTGGAGCTGGCGGGGCATCGGATCTTCTCAGAGTTGATCGACAAAGTGATGCACTCGCTCCTACACCCGGACGATGCTTATAGTCGTACGCTCCTCTCGCTGGTGAGTAGCCAGTACAACCTGCACGAAGCGTCGATATACGGCAAGCTCCAGTGCACGCTCGACTACATCTCCGGCATGACCGATCCCTACGCGCTAGACCTTTACCGACGCATCACCGGCATGAGCCTGCCGGCGATATAGATACAGATAGAGGTTAGAGATGAGTCGCCCTTTATAGGGACGCACGGATTGTGTCTAGTCGGAGGGCGTCCGTTGTGTCAAAGCAAAACATGCAATGTTGATCTAGGGACGTACGGTAGGACGTCTCATCTACAGATGTTTATCGCTTCTTGCGCTCTTTTTTAATGGTCTGCTGATACTCGCTAGAAGGGGTATCCTACCGCAAAGTGGTATCCGAGGGAATTGGCAAACTTAGGCAGGTTGTAGTAGCCCTGGCGTGAGGTCTCAAAGGGTAGGTGCAGCCCCACACCAACATCAAAGCGAATGACTAAGAAGTTGAGGTCATAGCGTAACCCGACGCCAGAGCCGAGGGCTAGTTGCTTGAAGAAGTCCTTGGCATCGGTGATCTCTTGGAGTGATCCTCCAGGGCGATTTTCATCGGGACGAAGCAACCATATATTGCCCGAGTCGAGAAAGAATGCGCCATGCAGATTTCCCGCAAGACGGAAGCGGTACTCCGCGTTCAGCTCTAGCTTGAACTCTCCCGTCTGATCCATAAAGGCGTAGCGACTATTGCGCGGCACAAAGCGCCCTGGACCGATGCTGCGCACGGTGAAGGCGCGGATGCTGTTTGCCCCACCCACGTAAAACTGCTCACTATACGGAGCCACCGTCATATTGCCATAGCTGTATATAGCACCCACGCCTGCTCGCAGGGCTAAGCTCTGATTGCGATCGATGCCGTAGGTGTAGCGCAGCTCTGCTGTACCCTTGACAAACTGTGCGAAGGGGACGCCCAGGATCTTTTTTGTCTCATAATAATCGCGACCGGCTAACGAATAAATCCCATTGAGGATATTGCCTGCCTGAGAGACGCCTAGATCGATGTGTAGGTGATGACTACCTAGTCCTGTGAAGATGTTGTCAAAGGTGTACTGGTAGCTCATCTGAGGAATCAGCTGACTCCGCAAGCTCAGACCCAAGATAGGGTTGTCGGTGATGACCTGCTGGAAGATCTCGGACTGACGTGAGAGGCGGTTGTAGTGTATCCGCAGAGGCGTGATCAGGTTCTGATGCTGCTCATTGCGTATGCTATAGCTAGCTGTCAGTCCTAGCGAGGTGATCTGAAAGTAGCGAGCACGATTGAGCATAGAGGCGGATAGGGTATAGGTGGTCTGCACATCGTGTGTACGATGCAGATCATAGAGCCCTGGTAGCAGGATGCGTGGGGCTTGTAGGTTGAGGTTAGCACCTACCTCGTAGCTATTGATGTCGGATATAGATACGTCCTGATTGCTGCGGGTACGATTGGTCTGCCACTCGTAGGAGCCGTAGAGATCGAGCGAGAGTCGCTCGCCACCTCCGAAGAGGTTGCGACGTCCGAGTGATAGGTTGAGTCCTGGACCGATGAAGTTATTGGACTTGGTCGTGAAGACCCCAGACAGCGAAGAGTCCCACGGTTTGTCTAGCTCAGCGGTGATATAGAGGTCGAGGAGGTTGTGCAGCGTGTCTCTAGCGACAAACTGCATATCGACATAGGAGAAGGCACCTAGCCCCAGTAGGGACTGACGGGTAGACTGCTCGAGAGACTGCGAGTAGAGCTCGCCCGAGCGTAGCTGTATTCTATTGGCAAAGACCGAGGGACGTACTTGCGGATGCTCTCGATAGTGTAGCGTGATCCCCTTGAACTGCATGGTGTCGGTCAGCGAGAGCCGATCATCCTCTGTGAGTAGGACATGGATGGAGCCTATGCGCCATGGCTCGAAGGTATAGTTGGGGTATCCACTCTGCTCACGTACCTGCATATAGACCTTGCCCGGAGTGAGTAGCGTGTCTACCTGATACACGAGCAGATCGGGAGCGTAGAAGTAATATCCACGATCTCTCAGGTTCGTGACCAGCATGGCGCGATCTTGAAGGATCTGCGAGAAGTTGAACTGGTCTCCCTTATGTATCCTTGACAGCTCAGCATGATTTAGTATCTCACCACTGCCTAGAAGCCACGGCTCGATGTAGCTAATGCTGTCGTATAGGTAGGGCGCCCCGAGATCGGCCTTATAGTAGACACGAGCCTGCAGCGAGTCGCTAGAGGAACGGGCTATACTATCGGTCACGACTGCATTAAAGTAGCCATGCTCGTGTAGGATAAACTGGGACTGCTTGGCACGGACGTCGGGACGTACATCGCTGATGAGCTTGGGCTCCTCGGCAAAGAGCTTATAGAGGCGCTTGCCGACCCAGGTGCTGTCGTTGACAAAGCCGTTGTAAAACCAAAGTCCTATGGGGATGCGAAAGCGAGAGCGTGCACTCCCGAAGAAGGCATCATTAGGTGGTACGTTGAGCACCTTCTCCATATTAGAGATAGCTCGATCAGCGGCGTCACTGCCATCATCTCCCGTGATACGTGTCTTGCCGATACCTGTATATAGTAGCTCTCCCTCAGGTATGTGCTGTGTCACAGAGCAACTACTCAGAGCCAGTATGGTGCCGAGGAGTAGGAGTAGCGCATGAGCTATGCTTGGTCTGTAGCGATAACGGTTCATAGCTGTGGTGTCTGGGAGGTTGAGGTTACGGTATCCGGTACGATAGGCGTAGCGTGTGACAGACTATCCGTAGCGCTCGATACGGAGGTACTGTCTGACGGCATCGTATCTAATTCGTCAGGCTGCTTGGGGTCAGAGGACTTCTCAGATTTCTTCTTTTGCCACCACATATAGTTGCGCGGATCGAAGAGATCGACGAAACGGCGTGCCTTGAGCTTGACCAGATAGCCGACTCCGGTCTCGGTCACTACGCCCTCGAGCATATTATCATTGTTACGTCTGTGGAAGAGCGTCACATACTGTCTGCCCGCCTCATCAAGACGATACTCAAAGGTTACGTTGTCGATGAAGGTCTGCTCGTAGTTAGTCGGTAGATTGCCCGATGCCACGCGACCACCGATGACGAAGCGTATGCGGTCGTTGAGGAAGCGACGGCTGAAGCTGTAGGTATAGTTCGTCTGCTGTAACTGCGACTGGTTGTATCCTCCGAGCTCCATACCGAGAGACAGATTCGTCCCCTGGAGGAGCTTGCCCGTTAGGTTATTCAGCTCACTCATGGCGACGTTGCTGAGTACTTTCTCCATCGACATCTGTCCCATATCGGAGGCAAGGTAGGTGCCCGATACGAGCATAGCTACCGCCTGCTTGCCACGTTCCTCTTCGCTCATAGAGGAGAGCTGAGTCTGCGTCTCTAGGTCTTCAGGCGCTGCCAGATCGAAGGCGAGAGACATGTCCTTCAAGTTTTCATCAGCCTTGATGGACACTTCAAAGTCTACCTTATTGGTCGTTTCGCCTCTAGTCACGTCGGCTCGTAGCTTTTGCGAAGCGATGAAGTGCAGGTAAGGATTTAGCGGCTCGCCACTCCAGACGAGGTAGCTCTCGGGTTCAATGTCGAAGTGTCGTCGTCCCACTATGGGGAACTCATACTGTACCTCTCCACCACTGAAGTCGTACCGTCCTACGAGACTCATCGTGCCAAGAGGTGGATACTTCAGACGGAGGTCTCCGCCGCCCTGTATGCGTACGTAGTCTTGCCCTCGGGACGAGAGGTCGACACCTATCTGTACTGCGGGCTCGATGTGCAGCGCTACAGCTAGATCCATACGACCGAGAGACTGAGTGCGCCGCTCTTTAGGCTCTTCTATTGTTGTGGTGTCAGAGACATTGACAAACTCAACGACGCCCGACATGTTGTCCTGAGCCTTGATGACAGCTTGCGACATGACGTAGGTCGCATTGGTACCTCCATGTAGTGTGACAGATCCCAGTAGTTGAGGTGCCGTCAGGTAGCCCCGCAAGCGCAGATCGGCAGAGAGTATAGCTCGACCATAGATCGACTGCTTGTTGTGGTACTTGCTATCGATGACCTGTGCATGATCGGCATAGAGGCGGAGGTCGCTCTTGAGTGCCTCTGGTCCAAAGAGTGCTAGCCATCCATCGAGGTAGAGTGAGGTCTCCTTACCCTGTAGCGTTAGCTTGTAGTCTTTGAGATTTAGTCGGCTCTGTTTGATAGTCAGTGGACGACTATCTAGGGTGTACTGATTGCCCGTCAGAGAGAGTGCGACCGAGCCGTCGGTAATGTGAGGAGCTCCATTTAGAACAGGACTCTTAGGCGTACCCGTCACAGCGACAGAACCTTCAAGTGCACCATCGAGACTGATCAGATTGCCCCCCGTAAAGGGATTAGCCAGACGTAACGGGAAGGACTCAAATGAAGCCTTCATATCGAGAGCCTCTTCACCCTTGCGGCTATGATAGATACCGTCGACGGTCAGCGCTAGGTCCCCATTGCTACTCACCTGCGCCGTGACATATTGCGAGGCGTTGTCACGAGGCTCGTAGAAGAAGGCGACACTCACGTTGCCCAGATCCCCATTCATATAGGTCATGTCATTGACAGAAAGGTCACCCGTAGCACGGTAGACGTTGTCCACACGCTCGATGCGCAGATCCATAAAGGTGCGTCCGCTCATATCTGGGAGACGCAGGATGCGCGCTAGATCGCTCAGCTCTAGTCGCTGTACGTTGCAGAGCAAGCTTTGTACATTGCTCGGCTCATCCAGTGCGCTATGTAGAGAGAGCTTGGCACCTTGAGGATTTGTCAGCTCTAGGTTGGCAAAGATTTGATTGTCCTCATGGAAGTAAAAGAGCGCATTGTCCTCATTCGCACGCAGTCGCTCACCAGCGAGATAGATATCTTTATTAGAGAGGCTCACGCCAAAGCCTTGGGCATTGTAATACCCACTAGCTCCCAAGCTGTAGAACAGCTCGTGGTCGCGTAGCCAGTCGAAGTCCAGATTGATGGCCACAAGGTCTGTCTGAGCCGATCCGATGATCTTGTACGGTGGACGCTGCTCCTGTCGCTCACCTTCGAGGCTTAGGTCTATCTGGAGCAATGGATGCACGTATTGCTGGGCAAGCTCGTCAGAGTTAAACTGGTCGGAGAGATCTGACAGAAGCAGAGGTCGCATAGCCTCAGAGGGCAACTGCTGGCTCACATGGGTCAGATGGTCTAGGAGTATAGGACGGCTCGGTGAGAGCGTTGTCAGCTGGAGGAGTGCGTTGTCACACTGTATCGTGTCGTACTGTAGCTGGTGTAGCTCGATGCGTCCATTGATCCCTAGCTTAGGACTAGTCAGTAGATCAGCATCGAGAGACTCTACAGAGACATTGTACCTCTCTAATAGTGAGCGAAGCGGATGCTCGGATCCCATGTGTAGCGCAATGTGAGCATTGGGGAGTACGCCTATCAGATCACTGTAAGCGGTCAGTCGGGGCGTGTCAAACTGATATTCCCCCGCCCACTTGGAGATGCCCGTGATAGAGGTCAAGAGGGGAGTCAGTCCCTCCTGCGTAGTCACTTGCAGGTTGATATCCTTGCCCGCTATCTGAGCTAAGACTTGCGTCGTGTCACTAGCTAAGCGTAGGTCGATCTGCTCGTTATCTATTCGCTGAGAGCCGACGGCGAGATGTAGGTCAGACAGTTGCCCGTCGATTACATGGGTCTCTGCGAAGTCGCTGTAGAGATCTGCCGTAAGCTTCATGCGCCCCTCCATAATACTATCACTCAGACCTATAGCTTGTAGGTCTAGGTGAGAGACATCTAGATCTATCTTCCCATCGAAGGAGGGCTGCTTACCAGCCGTGATGAGCCTACCCGCAACATCGCCGAAGAGCTGTGCTGCGGGATCGTTCGCCTGCAAGGTAGCAGCAACGGAGTCTCCACGTAGGAAGCCATCGAGTGCGAGGTTGTGGAGCCTATAATTTCGATAGTTGACTTCGTCGAGGGCTACAGCAACGATCCCTTTCTTGTTTTTTGTTTTGAGAGACAAGCCTGCACCATCCGCTTTGATCGTTCCCGAGATCACACCGATTGAGTCGCGTGGCATAAACTGAGCCACATCAAAGCCATCGAGCTGACCATCTAGCTTGTAGCGTTGCTGATTCAGTACGTATAATCCGTTGAGAGCTAGCGAACCTCTTGGCGTGCCTAGATGCAGATCCGCTGTGATCTGGTCACCATGCAGTGTGCCGTCCAGGTCGAGATCCATCCTGTCTGGCAGAGTCACAGAGCCAGACGCTTCGTCTATCCCAGCTAAGGCTAGGAGCAGCTTAGCCGCAGGCTCCGTCTGTATATTGCCTTGTAGGGAGGCTGTGCGCGTTTTCTCATCGAGGATGTGTGTGGCTGTACCACTAGCAGAGAGAGCTATGAAGCCCTCTTGCTGCAACTCTAGATTGTATATCTCCAAGGCACTCAGCGAGCCTCGCGAGCGCACGTCTACCGACAGCGGCACGTCGGTCAGCTGCCTGTGACCTCCGGGGCTATAGAGCATACTATCTAGACTAATGCGTGTGTAGTAGTATAGGTCTTGTGGCGCTAAGGTACCCTTGAGCTCAGCCGTGACAACCGCCTCTTCATCGCCAGAGAAAAGGTCCAGGGGCAGGATCAGATCGCCCGCCAGCTCGCTTGTGGGTGTAGCGAGCGAGAAGTTGCGCATGTTGATTACTTTGTCCTCCAGCTTAAAGTACCCCTTGAACTTCTCCACCTGAGCTCCACTTTGCTCTCGCAGACTCAGCTGGTTAATGTCCATCTGCACCAACCCCTGGCTATTGATGGAGAGTCCATCCATATCTACATGCGCATCCTGATAAGCCATGTGATTGTAGTCCACGTAGGGGAGTCGCACTGTGGCTGTATCCCTCGCATAGGTTGCTTTGGTCAGGTCTGCATCAATATGCTCTATGAGTAGGTTGAAGTCTGGGATCTCTACCATCACCTTGTCGATAGCACCGCGATCGATCATAGCATCTGTGTGTACTCCAAAGGGGTAGAGGTGTATGTAACTGGCAAAGCGCGTGAGATCCACACGATTGACATTGATACTCATCGGAGGCCCAGGTTCGCTGCTCTCGGTCGTATCTGTCTGGGTGTAAGCAAAGAACCCGTCTGCTAGTGAGACCGCTGCGATATCTATATCCATCGAGCTCAAGTCTACCAGCACATGTCCCGCCTCCATATTCCCCAAGCGAGCATCGATACGACTACGATTGAGACTGTCTAGAGGCATCGCCACGACGGCATCCTGTAGCTTCAGGCTGGGAGCCTCTAGGCGCTTGTTAAAGAGGGGCATCAGCGGCAGACTGGTGCGTAGCTCATCGACCCATATAATCGTGTCACTGCCCTCTGTGGCGAGTAACTTGTCGACACGCACCCGCAGCGGGAAGCTAATGCGCATATCCTCGACCGTAATGTCCCAGCCCGTCTGCTCCTCGA
Organism: uncultured Porphyromonas sp.; assembly: GCA_900538385.1. GTDB lineage: Bacteria > Bacteroidota > Bacteroidia > Bacteroidales > Porphyromonadaceae > Porphyromonas. The sequence continues at coordinate 15,292 of UWSO01000029.1, read as the reverse complement.
GAGTTTGGACGAGACGTCCTACTGCCCAGCGCTGTACACTAGGTAGGTAGACTGCCCCCACCAGCAGTAGAAGTACTGTCAGCGGGACGAGGAGTAGGATCCAAAAGAGTTTACGACGTCTTCGTACGGAGTTCATGAGCTAGGTCTAGTGCCATCTGAATGAGCCGAAAGCGCCCTCGGTGCGTGCTCTGAGCGAAGCAACCCTAGGACGAAACGGTTAGATGCGTACAAAGGTACGAAAATAGGAGTTAGAAATTAGATATTAGAGGTTAGAAGATAGAGATTAGAAGTTAGACCTTCGACCCACTCTGATTCACTCCGATCCACTCCGATACCTCAGATACTTCCGACTCTCCTTTCTCTCTCTAATTTCTAATTCTTCAGAATAAGAATTAGCAGGGTTATGGCTTTGGCTATTTTTCTTTAGGTGGGGTGACCGCCTCGTAGGCTCCCACTGTATAGCCACCGAACCGATTCTTGCGCCGTGGCAGACCCGTACGATCGAGACTACAGGTCGCAGGAGCTAGAGGCGACAGTTCTTGCAGACCAGCCGTCTCCACGGGATGAAAGTCAAAGTGAAAGTGATACGGTACCTGCCTATTGCTGCGATCCTTGTAGTCTTTGCCGAGCATCCAGTAGCTATCCACAAAGGGGACGGTAGCCCGATGACAAGTTGGAAACAGCTCCTCGATGAGTCGCTTAGCTACGATAGAGTCCTGCTCCAGTCTTAGGTAGCACTGCTGCAGATCGAGCTGCGACTGCGCCGAGGGGTGCCACGCCAGCTCGCCGGAGCGACGAAGCGTGTCGCTCTGCAGTGCGATCGCCTGCCGCCCGTCTACAATGCTATTGATCATCTGGAGCTTACTGCCCTCTCCTACATAGAGTACAGGGCTGCGTCTATGGTCAAATAGGTAGTCACACACCACCGTCATATGCTCTGCCTGTACAGATGCTTTTTTCATGGATAGACAGGCACCGCCCACATTACTTAGCTCACTATTTCGTAGGGTATAGCTACCTCCGGCGAGGGTCAAGCCGTCCCCACCCATATTGGTGATGGAACTCGACTCTAGGAGCAACCGCTCCGCTAAAAGATCATTTCCAGGGGCAAAGGTCACCCCTCCGCGTCCGTTGCGAATGGTCGCGTAGCGTATCTCATTACCCTGACTCTCTGCCGTAAACTGTATGTAGTCCCACTGGTTCGGCAGTAGACGATAGGAGACATCTGTGGTTAGGTTGTCTCGCCTGATACCCTCTATAAGGATAGGTCGAGAGGCAGAGCCCGCTAGTGTCACGGCGCCCCGCACGATGATCCTGCCTCCCTGAGGTAGCAGCAGATGCCCCCCCTCGGCAATCGTTAGCCGTACACCAGGCTCCACAGTGACGCTATCGGTGATCAGGTAAGGTCTTTCGCTACGCCAGAGGGTGTCTTTCGCGATATGCAAGTTGGCCGGTAGGGTAGCAATGTTTTGCCGATACCCCTCGATGCGGGTATAGTGGGTGACCCCATTACAGCGCCATAGGAGCGAGTCGGTCACCAGCGTCGGCAGGTCAGAGTCCCCAGCCGTGAAGGTCGCCTCCACAAAGATATAGATGCTGTCACGGGGAGGTAGCGTCACCTCCCGTATCTGCGAGCCACTGCGTCCGTCCACGTTGATGCGGTATCCCTTGTTGCCACCACTCAGGAGTGCCACCTCATCGAGGAGTAGTGGCTGCTCGTGCGGATTGTAGATCATCGCCACGTGGGTCGCTGAGGAGAGCGAGCTGTAGAGCGTGTCCAGTCGTATCGTGTCGGCAGATAGATAGGGCTGGCTGCCCTCTGAGCGGTCATACTGCCAGGGCGACCGCACGCATGCCACCAGCAAGAGCGCAGCACAGAGTGCGCATATGACTATGCGAGTCTGTCGTGACAAGGGACGGGTGGATCTTCTTATTTCGTTCATCGGACAGAGATAATCTTGGGTAGGAAATATGGAGCAAAGCAAACTTAATGTCGCTGATCCATTTGCAACTACGCTCCTCCCAGCAAAAGTACTGAAAATAGCGATCGACACAACCATTCATACATTTCAGTCATCGGGCTACTTGTCACTTTCGACGACTCCGATTACTCCAAATAAAAGAGAGTGCAACCCAAACTATTGGATTGCACTCGCTAGGTGAATGGATGCACAGCGCGCATCGTAGTGGTCCCACTTGGGCTTGAACCAAGGACTCCCTGATTATGAGTCAGGTGCTCTAACCAACTGAGCTATGGGACCCGAGATCTTGCCATTGAGGCATGCCTCTTTGTTGGCTCCGAGGAGCCTCGTTGCAGAGCTAGTGCCATTAATCCTAGTCGTAGGGAAAGTGCCGTTCGCTCTGTTGTGGTGCAAAGGTAATGCTTTTTTCTGATATAAGAACTTCCTTACCGACAAAAAACTCACTGAGAGTGGGTATGGAGGGGGACTATCTCAGGTGAAGCAAAATAGGTACCTTTGCCTCTAGAGTAATACATTAAGACACAACTACTATGAACAAGAAGATTTCTAATCTACCCTCTGAGTGTACGACCATCATCGTCGGCAGTCGGATGAGTGCTGATGGATCACGCATCGTAGCGCGCTCAGAAGACTGGGACGCTATGTTTGCCAAGAACCTAACTATCTATCGTCCAGGTGAGCCTGGGTCGGTCGATCCTATGCGCTTTGACGCATTTGATAGCCCCTTCGCTTGCGATCTGCCCGGCGAAGCGCAGAGCTACTCGGCTCTGCCTCCCTATCATCTGAAGGGTCACTGGGGGAGTGCGGGCTTCAACGAGTCTGGTGTCGGCATGAGCGCTACGGAGTCTATCTTTAGTAGCGACGCTGCACTGGCTGTCGATCCCCTAGTAGAGGATGGTGTAGCTGAGAACTCAGTCTTCAACATCGTCCTTCCTTACATCCACACAGCTCGTGAGGGCGTGGAACGTCTCGGCAAGCTTATCGAGGAGTATGGTGTCAGCGAGGGCTTTGGCATCGGCTTCGTCGATAGCGATGAGATATGGTATCTAGAGACCGCTTCGGGGCACCGCTGGCTAGCTTGTCGTATACCTGAGGAGCAGTACTTCGTCACGGGCAATCAGAGCCGCTTCCGCCAATATGATTCCAAGGACAAGGAGCACTTTATGGCATCGAGCGATCTGATCGAGTTTGCCCAGGAGCATGGGCTGTATGATCCGAAGGAGGGTGCCTTTGACTTCCACAAAGCTTACATCCGTGACGTGGAGCTAGACACTACGTACAACTATCCACGCGTCTGGGGACTTCAGCAGATGTTTACCCCTCAGATGAAGCAAGATGTAGCTGTCAACGACTTCCCCGTCTATGCTAAGGCTGAAAAGCCGATCACGATGGAAGCTATGCGCCATGCCTTCCGTTTCCACTACGATGGCACGGATCATGATCCTTATCTCCACAGCAATCCGCATGAAGTGTACCGTCCTGTCTCTATCTTCCGCACCACGCAGACGCACATCCTACAGGTGCAACCTAAGCTTCCTGTAGCTGTCGGTCGTATCAACCACGTTTGCTTAGGCATGGCTGATCTAGGACTCTTCGTACCACTCTTCCAGGGGGTAACCTCTTACCCAGAGCCTTATACTAAGGGCGGAGGAGAGTCCTCTCAGGAGTCTGCCTACTGGACCTTCCGCAAGGTGCAGGTACTCGGTATGACCAACTATAATAAGTATGCTCCGCTGATCAAGGCTCGCTATCACGCCTTCGAGCTGGAGTGCGACGAACGCATCGAGGAGATACAGCGTCGCTACTGTCACATGCTAGACAAGGGCATGACGCATGCTGCTCAGGATATGCTACAAGAAGCTTCGGATGCGATCTTGTGGCGTGCGCTCGATTTGGCCGATGCGCTGATCGAGGAGCTCTTCACGCAGATGACCCGCGACATACAGGCTGAGTACCTCTTCCACGGAGCTTAGTCGATCAAGTCACTCAACAAAACAAAGGAGACCGCTCACCAATTGGAGGGCGGTCTTCTTTCTCTAATCGCTAATCCGTCGTAACGCTTTCCTTTTTGTATCTTTGCACACGAGTAAGTAAGAGAGAGCTTTGTGAGGCTTCTCCTGCCGATTCTATAGATACATGTTGATTACAGAGTACATATTACAGTTAGTCGGAGGTATCATCATAGGTCTCTGCATCTCCGCCCCGATGGGCCCCGCTGGGATCCTCTGCTTGCGGCGAGCACTCGAGCAGGGACGACGTGCTGGAATTATCACAGGCGTAGGCGCCACGCTGGGTGATCTTGTTTATGCGATTATGACCTACCTTTTCACAGGTATCTTGCTAGACTATATAGATCGGAATATGGTCCCTTTGCGTATTGTGGCGAGTCTGCTCTTTTTTGGCTTTGCTACTTACCTATACTTTAGCACACCTCGCCTAGAGGTGTCGCAGCGTGTCGCCGCAAAGATCAATCAGCGCAATCTCTCTCACCTAGGAAGTGGCTTCCTTTTGACCATCCCTAATCTGCTTATCGTCCCTGTTTATGTGGTCCTCTTCAGTCAGTTCAACTTCGTCTATCCGTTCGGCGAGCCTCCCTACGGGATGTTTGCACTCGGACTCATCTCCATTGCCCTAGGGGCTCTCATTTGGTGGCTCTTTATCACCTACATAGCGACCCGTCTCAGAGACTTAGTAAGTCAGCGTAATTTGCGCATCTTCAACCGCATCTTTGCCCTTGTTTTTGCGGTGATAGCAGTCGTCTCGCTATTCTACACATTTGTAGCTCTGTAAAAGTTTCACTAGACCTATACCTTATTTATATATGACAAAAGCAATCTCACGCCCTACCAGGGGCTTCTGGTGTGGGCTACTTCTGATGGCAGCTTTCGCTGGTGTGGCTGTCCTACTAGCGCAGCTGCCACTCTTTAAGGAGACGCTCCGGATCTCTCCGCTCATCATAAGCGTCCTGATAGGCATGATCTATGCCAATACGCTACGCCACAAGCTCGACCCCGCTTGGGTCCCAGGGCTATCCTTTTCATCGAAGCGTATCCTGCGTCTATCCATCGTCTTCTACGCTTTCCGACTCACACTGACAGATATCTATGCGGCGGGGCTTACTGCCTTCGTTTATGACCTCATCATCGTCTCTTCGGTGATCCTCCTCGGGGTGCTCATCGGTCGCTGGCTCAAGATGGATCGCGACACAGCTATCCTTACCGCCTCGGGCAGTGCCATCTGCGGAGCCGCTGCCGTCCTAGGCACTGAACCAGTGCTGGGAGCTAGCTCGGAGAAGACGGTCGTAGCCGTTGCTACGGTGGTACTCTTTGGTACGCTCAGCATGTTTATCTACCCACTTGTCCATGCTACAGGGTGGCTCGGGCTGACGGATCACCAGATGGCTATCTACACTGGGGGGACGCTCCACGAGGTGGCTCACGTGGCGGGTGCTGGCGGTGCTATGGGTGAGGCAATCGCCTCCACTGCGACCATCACGAAGATGATCCGTGTGATCCTTCTGGCCCCCTTCCTGCTGATCCTCACCTCTGTCCTGCAAAGTGGCAGGCGTGGCGGAGGAGCCACGGCGCAACGCAAGGTGTCGATACCTTGGTTCGCCATCTGGTTTCTCATCATGATCTGTGTCAATACGTTCATCGGCTACCTCGCTGAGCAGCAGGGTGTGAGCGATTTCTATGGTCAGGTTTGTGGTGGCATCCGCTGGGCGGACGACTTCGGACTCTGTATGGCTATGGCCGCACTTGGTAGCGATGCTTCGTTTGCGCGCTTCAGACAAGCTGGAGGCAAACCCTTCCTCCTAGCGGGTGTGCTCTACCTATGGCTCACCATCGGGGGCTACTGTCTGATCCGCCTGATAGGCTAAACTCCCAGCGGAAAGCTAAAGCTATCGTGAATAGCCACGGAAGAAATCGAAATTTCCTCCGTGGCTATTTTTCATTCTCCACCGAGGAAAGAAAAAATTCTTCGGACTTATCATTTGATTCTTCCGAAGTATCATTTGATTCTTCCGAAGAAATTATTCGCGCCTACGTGGAGAGTTTTTGTTTTCCACGTAGCTATTGGAAAATTTCCACAGAGGGGGATCAGAGGTTAGAGAGTAAAGCTAGTGTCTCTAGAGTCTAATCTCTATTTTCTAACCTCTAATCTCTAACTCGTATTTTCGTATCTTTGTCCCCATATACGATACCTTAACTATAGATATGCAACAGAACTGGCGACTGTACAATCTGCTTAACAATGTAGTGGGCTGGGTGACCTTCGTCATCGCAGCGGTGGTCTACTTGATGACCATCGGTCCCTCAGCGAGTCTGTGGGACTGCCCCGAGTTTATCTTATCGGCCTTTAAGCTGGAGGTGGGTCACCCACCTGGGGCGCCGATCTACATGCTTGTGTATAACGTCGCTGCACACCTAGCACCTACGCCTGAATTGGCAGGGCTATACACTAATGCGCTGAGCGGACTGCTCAGTGCGGGGACTATTTTGCTCCTCTTCTGGAGTATTACCCATCTAGTGCGTCGTGTGGTGCTACCGGGGGCTTCGCCTTGCGCCAAGCAGTTGATCCCTGAGGGGGTGATGCCTGTACCTACCTTAGCGCAGACGATCCTGATTATGGGTTCTGGACTGGTGGGAGCCTTGCTCTATACCTTTACGGATACATTCTGGTACAGTGCTGTGGAGAGCGAGGTGTATGCCTTTAGTTCCTTCCTGACGGCACTGGTCTTTTGGCTGATGCTCAAGTGGAGCGACCGTGCAGACAATGCCCGCTCCGACCGCTGGATCGTTCTCATTGCGTACGTGATGGGACTAAGCATCGGGGTCCACTTGCTCAACCTGCTCTGCATCCCTGCGATGGCGCTTATATACTACTTCCGGAAGCATGATGCGCTTACCTTCAAGGGGATCGCCACGACGCTGATCGTCTCCTTCTTCTTGATCGCGGTCATCATGTTTGGCATCATGCAGGGTGTCGTCGCCTTCGGAGGTACGATAGACCGCTGGGTGGTCAATGGACTGGAGATGCCGTACAACAGTGGCTTCTACATCTATCTAGCCGTCCTTATGGTGGTTCTGGTTGGTTCGCTCACGTTCTATCAGCGAGGCGAGCGTGGTCGTAATCTGATCATCAGCTCTTTCCTCCTCTCTTGGTGCTTGATCGGCATCCCATACTTCGGAGGAGCCGCTTGGCTGGGCGTGATTGTGACGATAGCACTGGCGATATACCTCTTCCAAAACAGAAAGGTCTCTCTGCAGCTCCTGCACACAGCACAGATGTGTATGCTGGTCATCATGATTGGCTTCAGCTCCTACGGAGTGATCTTGGTACGCTCTCTGGCTGGCACGCCAATGAATCAGAATGAGCCGAACACGGCGCTTGCGATCAAGAGCTACATCAACCGTGAGCAGTATGGTGCGATCCCGCACCTGTATAGTGCTACCTACGTGGCTCGTCCTATTGCCATGGAGGAGGGTAAGCCGGTCTATGCGCCTAAGGTTAAGGGCAATCCAAACGAACCTGACGAGTATGTCAAGATATACAGCCAGCCGGAGGTCAAGTATGCCGCGGGGAGCAAGATGCTCTTCCCCCGTATGTACTCTCCGCAGCCTGAGCATATCAGTGCGTACAACAGTTGGGTGGATCGCAACCCAGATGATATGTCTAAGCCCTCGATGGCGGACAACTTGAAGTACCTCCTGCGCTATCAGGTTAACTATATGTACTGGCGTTACTTTGGCTGGAACTTTATCGGCCGTCAGAACGACCTGCAGGGTGATGGCGGTATGCTCAAGGGAGGCGTCCTCACGGGCTACTCATTTATTGATCAGATCGCACTGGGTAAGACCAAAGATCTGCCAGATCAACTCCGCAATAACAAGGGCCGCAACGCTTACTACCTCCTGCCGCTGCTCCTCGGCTTCCTAGGCATTGCCTTTCAAGTGACAAGACGTAAGAAAGGGATGCAAGCTTTTTGGATCACGCTGGCGCTCTTCTTCATGACGGGCTTGGCGATCATTCTTTACATCAACCAGACGCCAGGGCAGCCACGTGAGCGAGACTACGCCTATGCGGGTTCCTTCTACGCCTTTGCGATATGGATCGGCTTCGGTGTGGCAGGACTCTACGAGTTGTTGAGCCGCGCTAAGCTCAAGCCAGTGCTGACCGCTTCGATCGTCTCGGTACTAGGGTTGATCGTGCCAATACAGATGGCTTCGGAAAACTGGGACGACCACGACCGCTCGGGACGTGTCTTAGCGAGCGACTTCGGCTACAACTACTTGATCAGTTGCGATCCCAATGCGGTGCTACTTTGCTTCGGAGATAACGATACCTTCCCCCTATGGTATGCCCAAGAGGTGGAGGGCGTGCGCACTGATGTTAAGGTGGGCAACCTGAGCTACCTGCAGTCGGAGTGGTACGGCAAGCACATGCTACGTCACAGCTACGAGGCGCAGCCGATACCGAATAAGTATATGAGTCCGGCTTTCTTCGTCACGAACTCCTATGCGCTGATACGCCCAACGAGTGCGGTGCCGATGCCTTTTGACCAAGCTATGAAGGAGGCGACCAAGATCGTGCCACAGGGACAGGCGCAGATTCCTACGGACAAGGTGCTGCTACCCGTTGACTCGGCAGCTGTCGCTAAGCAGTTCCCACAGCTTCAGGGCTTGCCTATGCCTGAGAGTATGGTGCTTTCGCTAGAGGGCAAGTCGGCCATGACGAGAGATCAGCTCTTTGTCCTAGACATGCTGGGCGCATCTGAGTGGCAGAGACCGATCATGTGGGTAAGCTCGGCTCCTCAGAATGTCTTTGCCAACCAGAGACAGTATATGTCTTATGTGGGTATGGCGCAACGCTTTAACCCGACGACCGTAGCGGGTACGCCCTACGAGGTAGATGTGGAGCGTCTGTATGACTTGGTGATGAACAAGTATCGCTATTTCAATGCCAACGACCCTGACATCTACTTTGACGAGAATATCCGACGCAACATCTCTTACTACTATCGAGCACGTGTCTTCGCGACGCTAGCCCAGGCGCTCCTGCGCCAAGGCGATGTTGAGCTAGCTAAGGAGGTGCTGACGAAGTGTGCCGAGGTGATCTCGCCTAAGGCGGTTCCCTACGACATGACTGACGTAAGTCTAGCGGACGCATACTACCGTGCCAAGATGACGGAGCAGGGTGATGAGATCGTTCGTGCACTTTTCCGAGACACGGCACAGCTTCTCTACTGGGTTAGCCAGCAGAAGCCAAGTCATCAGTTGGCGCTTATCAACGACTCGATGGTGCGCTACTCGCTTGTCACACTTATGGACTTAGTTCGTATAGATATGCTTTGGGGTCGCAATCTCTTGGCTGAGTATGAAACGATGCTACAGCAAGCATTACCCACCTTTGGCGGATCCCTAGAGGCTGTCAAGGAGGTGACTGCTCAGCAGCTTGGTCAGAGACTCTCTGACACAGTAAATCAGTAATCATTTAGAAACTCCTTTATCTCACCATTATGAAAAGACTTGTATTAGTACGCCACGGACAGAGTGCGTGGAATAAGAGTAATCAATTCACCGGCTGGACAGACGTCGACCTCACCGAGCAAGGTGTCGAGGAGGCGCACGAGGCTGGTCGACAGCTACGCAAGGCGGGCTTTCGCTTTGGCAAGGCTTACACATCATATCTCAAGCGCGCCATCAAGACGCTAAATATTATCCTCGACGAGATGGACCTCGACTGGATCCCCGTGGAGAAGTCGTGGCGCCTCAACGAGAAGCACTACGGCATGCTACAAGGACTGGACAAGTCCGAGACAGCGGCTAAGTATGGCGAGGAGCAGGTGCACATCTGGCGACGCAGTTACGATGTGCCCCCCGCACCACTAGACCCGACCGATGAGCGTGCGCCGCAGCACGACCCACGCTATGCTGCGGTCAATCCTGACGAACTCCCACTCACGGAGTCGCTCAAGGAGACGGTCGAGCGCATCCTTCCTTACTGGGAGAGCAACATTCGTCCCGACCTGGAGAAGTATGGAGAGATCATCGTCACGGCTCACGGCAATAGCTTGAGAGGTATCGTCAAGCACCTCAAGGGTATCTCGGACGAAGAGATCCCTTCGCTCAACCTGCCGACGGGCATCCCGTACGTCTTCGAGTTTGACGACAAGATGCAGCTGCAGCGTGACTACTTCCTCGGTGATCCCGAGCAGATAGCTAAGCTTCAGGCAGCCGTTGCCAATCAGGGCAAGAGCAAGTAGACACGATCCCGTTCATTTCACTAGATACTCTTAACTATTATGACATACGATCTTATCATCGTCGGTGGAGGCCCTGCGGGTTACACGGCAGCTGAGCGTGCTGCTCGTGGCGGACTGCAGACGCTGCTCATCGAGGAGCGCGCGCTCGGTGGTGTCTGCCTCAACGAAGGGTGCATCCCTACGAAGACGCTCCTGTACTCGGCTAAAGTTTGGCAGACGGTACAGAGTGCTGCTAAGTATGGCGTCACTTGTACGCCAGAGCAGATAGACCCTGCCAAGGTTATCTCTAGAAAGAACAAAGTCGTGCGCAAGCTCGTCGCTGGTATTCGTGCACGTATGAAGGATGCTGGCGTGACCGTGGTCACGGAGCACGCAACTGTCACAGCGCACAATAGCGACGACACCTATACCGTTACGGCGGCTGGTGAGACTTACACGGCTAAGCATCTACTCCTCTGCACGGGCTCAGAGACGGTTATACCGCCTATACCAGGTGTCGAGGAGGGTCACTACATCACCCACCGAGAGGCATTGGACAGCAAGGAGCTTCCCGCCTCGATCGTCATCATTGGTGGTGGCGTCATCGGCATGGAGTTCGCAGCTTACTACAACGAGATGGGCGTGACCGTCTCTGTGGTCGAGATGCTCCCCGAGATCATCAACGGGATGGACAGTGAGCTGGCTGCACTCCTGCGTGAAGAGTACACGAAGCGCGGTATCAAGTTCTACCTCCAGCATAAGGTGACGCATCTCTATGCCGATGGCGTAGAGGTCGAGTACGAGGGCGAGACCTTTAAGGTAGAGGGCGAGCAAGTGATGCTCTCTGTGGGTCGTCGTCCCGTGACCAGCTCCTTCGAGGCACTGCTCAGCCAAGGGCTCGAGCTAGAGCGTCGAGGCATCAAGACTGACGAATACCTCCGTACCTCGCTCCCCAACCTCTATGCTGCGGGCGATGTCAATGGGCACTCGCTCCTAGCCCATACGGCTGTGCGTGAGGCAGAGGTAGCGGTGGACCATATCCTCGGCCGTGAGATCAATCCGATGAGCTACCGCGCCATCCCAGGGGTCGTCTACACGCATCCCGAGATAGCGGGCGTAGGCTTCACCGAAGACGCCCTAAAGAATGGAGACAAGGTCTATACGAAGCTGATGCTCCCGATGAGCTACTCAGGTCGCTTTGTTGCCGAAAACGAGATGGCTTCAGGATTTTGCAAAGTACTTGTCAACCCCGAAGGCAAGATACTCGGTGTGCACATGCTAGGCAATCCTTGTAGCGAACTGATCGTCACCGCAGGGCTAGCCATCGAGCGTGGCATGACGGCGCACGAGCTGAGCGAAATCATCTTCCCGCACCCCTCTGTGGCTGAGATCCTCAAGGAGACGCTGGAGACCTTTCCCCGTACGCACTAGTTAGCCATGAGACCTCCTCATATCGTTATCCTAGGCTTAGGAGGCGTCGGCGGATACTTCGGCGGGCTGTGGACACGCTACGCCATGGAGCATCCCGACCAGTTGCGCGTCTCCTACCTTATGCGTCCAGGCGCGCACTACGACCGTGTACGCCGTGAGGGCTTGCGCATCTCTTCGCCTCGTCTGGCAGAGACCGTTGTGCGTCCTAGCTGCGTTACTTGCGATCCGCAAGAGCTGGGCTCGATAGACTATCTAGTTGTCGTGACCAAGAGCTATGACCTGACCGACAGTATTCGTCCGCTCCAGCCTTATCTGACCAAAGAGAGTGCTGTCTTGCCCCTGCTCAATGGACTAGACATCCACGAGCAGCTCTGCACGATGCTCCCCGCAGAGGTCGAGCGCTGGGCGGGTGTCGCTTATATCACCGCACGGCGCACAGAGCCTGGCGTAGTGGAGAGCCACTCCGACAACGAGCGACTCTATATAGGTTCCCTCGCACGCCCCATCGGTAGTGAGCGAACGGCTAGCGAAGAGCGACTTCTCAAGATCTCTCAAGCTGCGGGCATCGACCTTGTTATCCCCGATGATCCTATGGAGGAGGTGCGCAAAAAGTACCTCATGCTCTCCAACTCAGCTGCTGCAACAGGCTACTACGATTGCAACGTCGAGGGCTTGCTCGGTGCGCATCGTGCCTTTGTCATCGGACTCACTGAAGAGCTCTGCCAGCTCTACCGTGCTAAGGGCTGGGGCATCAGCGATGCCGATCCAGTCGCCTCAGCACTTCGTCGCATAGAGCGCATGCCACCCGCCACGACCACCTCAATGAATAGCGACCTACGCAACCATCATCAGAGCGAAGTCGAGAGCCTTGTCGGTTACGTAGTCCGTGAGAGCCATCGCTTAGGACTCTCAGCACCACATTACGAAGAGGCTTACGCCGGTATCTTGCAGCGCATCGCGCAGCAGTAATCATCAGCGTCTCGGAGCTGTCGGATATCGTCTGACTACTCCGAGACGCTTGCTCTAATCTCTAACTTCTAATATCTAATCTCTAATCTCCCATGAAGCGTCTACTCGTCATCTTCGTTTGCCTCCTCACACTGCCACTCTTTATGGTCCAAGGTCAGGAGCTAGACTCGCTCACGCAAGCCTTTCGTGCGAAGCCCTCTGTAGCTACCGCTACGCAGCTCGTGGAGCTGGCTACAGAGCGAGGACGCAGTGACTTAGCCGTCTCGGCTTATGAGTACCTCGCTCATCAAAATGGCAAGTACCTGCCCGCTCTCTGGGAGAGCTATCTCCGAGAGCTACGACTAGACGAGCTGTCCGCTTCGCTCGAGAAGCAGAGCAGAGCGCGCAAGGCGCATCACGCTACCGACCTCTACGCTGAGCGACTGCATGCGTTGCGCCGGCTCATGGGAAACGTCCTCTGGCTAGAAGTTGCCGACACCGTCACCATTGCACGAGAGCAATTAGCCAACTACCTCAACGGACAGGGCGTCAAAGTCTTCTCCTGCGACAGCCTAGGGCTAGGCTTCCTCACCGAGCGAAGCGATCGATACATTAGACCGCTCCGAAAGGGTCCCGATGCACCCGTGCGTCTCGTCTATGGCGATCTCCTAGCCAATCAGCCGATCCCCACAACCCTCCAAGCGGATGCTACGATTATTACCGCCATCCCAGACAGCCTAGAGGCTCCCTCTTACCCCTCACTAGCTCCAGACGGTATCACGCTCTACTTCTCAGCTATTAGCCAGCACGGACTGGGCGGACGAGACCTCTACATGACCCGCCAGACAGCTTCGGGAGGTTATCTGCAGCCAGTGCCACTGGGACTCCCGTACAACAGCACGGGCGATGACTTGCTCCTGGCTTTCAATGCTGAGCGTCATCTCGGCTACCTCGTCTCCGACCGCTATGCTCCTCACGGCATGGTCACCGTTTACCGCTTTGTCTACAATGATGGCGAGGTGACAGCGGTTCCGTCCAATGACCCCGCACTCCTGCGTCAGTACGCTATGCTGCGCCCTTATCGTATCACGCAGCGGGCGGATGTAGACTACACCGCCTTGCTGAGCCAGCAAACAACCGCACAGCCTGCCCACAGCAACGCTTCTCAAGGTGACTTCGTCGTGGCACCGGATCTGATCTACACCAGCCGCGAGCAGTTTCACTCCACCGAGGCTGCGACCCTCTACGATCAATATCTGACCCAGCAGAAGCAGCTCACCGAGCAGGAGCAGACACTGGCTCGCCTCCGCACAGCCTACCACCAGCATAGCGGTAGCGATGCCGACCTGACCGGGATGATCCTACAGCTCGAGCGTGAGCTCCCCGCAGCCCGCAAAGCATTGCGTGCACTTGCTCAGGAGATACGACAGCTCGAGCGCCCGCATCGCTAAGAGCACCCTATATTGGGGAAAAGCACTACCTTAGCGGGCGTTAAACCAATAAATAACCCAATCACAATGAGAAAAGAACAATTGATCCGCATCTGCCTAGCCATGTTGCTAGCCAGTACCACCCTCCTGCTCAGCTCCTGCAAGAAAGATAAGGACCCCAAAGACAAGGACCCTAAGGTAGCACTCGTTGGTACCCGCTGGAAGATGGCTACAGACCTCCCAGGGCTTGACATTGACGAAGAAATCGGAGAGATATCAGGCGAGCTTCGCTTTACCTCTCAGACGGATGGCGAGCTGACAGTGGGTGCCAAAGGTCTGAAGCTGACCTTCTCGCTGACTTACAGCTACGACGCCACGCAAAAGGCTTATCCCGCTACTATGAAGATGGGAGATGAAACCAAGAAATTTGTTTTGAAGGTCAACTGGGACACTAACATCTTGACAGCCTACGAGCAGGAAGACGGAGTCGTCATCCCGCAACCTATTATGTTCTTCACGCTTGTCAAGTAGCAGCCAAGTTGCTGATATCATAACCATAAAACCACTCCAATCAATGAGAAAAGGACAATTAATCCGCATCTGCCTAGCTATGTTGCTAGCCAGCACCACCCTCTTGCTCAGCTCCTGCAAGAAAGAGCCAAAAGAAAAAGACCCCAAGGAGGCACTCGTCAATACCCGCTGGAAGACCGATATGGATATCCCAGGGCTTGACATCGATGAAAAAGATCGCGACATCTCTGGAGAGCTGTTCTTCAAAAGTCAGACAGAGGGCGAGTTGACGATGGCTGCAGAAGGCTTGAAGTACACCGTCCCTGTGTATTACAGCTATGATGCTACGCAAAAGACTTACGTTGCCACTATAACAATAGAAAACGACACCAAGAACTTCATTATGAAGGTCAACTGGGATACCAATGTTCTGCTCCTTTACGAACTGAAAGATGGCGTCGCACTCCCGATGCCTATGATAGGCTTTAGGCTTGTCAAGTAGCAGGCTCTAAGACACGGTATATTTGTAGAGGCATAGCCTTACGACAAATAAGTATGGGGTAGAGACCTAAGTGGTTTCTGCCCCTTCTTTTGTGTACGCTCGGCAGGTGTGTGCGCTCGGCAGGAGATAGGTTTTCCAAAAACTTTCCAGCCTTGGAAACTTTCTTTTCCATCGTTGGAAAACGATTTGGAGACTGTTGCATAAAGGCGAATCGCTGTGTTGCTTTCGGGATTCGGCTTCGGTC
>UWSO01000028.1 GCA_900538385.1 uncultured Porphyromonas sp. | reverse complement strand
ACGCACTAAGACAGACCGTTGACTTCTACCAGAGCCATGGCTTTGACCTCAAAGGGCTCATCTTCCATAGCGACCGAGGCTGTCAATATGTCTCCAAGCAGATGACCGACTACGAGGCCAGCCTAGGCATCGTAACCAGTGTCACCCAGACAGGCAACCCTCTCCACAACGCTATGGCAGAGCGACTTAACGGGATCATCAAGAACGACTGGCTCTACAACTTCGAGGATAAGCCCATAGATCAAGTTCGAGAGATCCTCTCGCAAACGATTGCTCTCTATAACACAGCGCGTCCTCATCGAGCCCTCAACAAGAAGACTCCGATGCAGATGCTCATACCAGATCTCCCTAACCCTCTAACCACACAACCCTCTAAGAACCAGATATCTAAGAACAATTCTACAAACGCTCCGAGACATAAAACTCCGAGCCCATGTCGCTTAACTCCCGACAAAGACTTATCTTTGTGTACTTCCGCAGTAAAGACGACCACAAGTCGTGTACCCCAGCAGGAGCAAAACTAACAAATGAGTACACTCACAGGACTGACAAAAATGACCCGTGTACCATCTCAGTAATACCTCCCCAACTGTGTACTTTTTTCAGGAAGAGGACAATTCTTCCATGGGAATTTCTCCTTTTCCCCCGAGAGACGGAAAAATTCTTCGGACTTATCATTTGATTCCTCCGAAGTTTCATTTGATTCTTCCGAAGAAATTAGTATTGCCTCCGTGGAGAATTTTTATTTTCCACGGAGCTATTTGGAATTTCCTCCAGAGGAATCGAAATGTATCCAAGCGATTTGAACTCACAAGTAGCCCGTTAGGTATAATTCGTGGTGTGCAGCTCGCTGTATCAAACGAGAGCCAGGTAGGCAGTTGTGTGCTTTTTCGTACATTTGTAAGCGATAGCGGTCAGGCCATCTAGAGCAGACTGCGACAGCCCTTTTTATTTTCAGTAGACTTTATCGATCTCATCGTGCTATGCAAGAGCCAAACAAACCTAGAGTGATCATCAGTGGAGGCGGTACAGGTGGACACATCAACCCCGCCCTAGCTATTGCCGACGAAGTACGTCGACGCTATCCCGAGAGTCAGATACTCTTCGTGGGCGCCTTGGGACGAATGGAGATGGAGCGTGTCCCCGCTGCAGGTTATGAGATAGTAGGTCTGCCTGTCATGGGAATGGATCGTAAGCGTCTCTGGCGCAACTTTAAGGTGCTTCGCTCTCTGATCAAGAGTCGTCTTATGGTACGCAAGACTTTGACAGAGTTTCATCCCGATCTGGCGATCGGTGTGGGAGGCTATGCGAGTGCACCTACGCTCAAGGAGGCACAGCGTAGCGGTATCCCTACCCTCCTACAAGAGCAAAACAGCTATGCTGGCGTGACCAATAAGCTCCTCGCCCGTGAGGCGAAGTGTATCTGCGTCGCTTACCCAGGTATGGAGCGCTTCTTCCCGAGTGATCGGATCATCCTAACGGGCAACCCTGTACGTCACGCTATCGAGTACAACCATACGACTCGTGAGGAGGCGTGTGCGTACTTCACACTCCCCTCTTCACTCTCGCGTACGATCCTAGTCATGGGCGGTAGTCTAGGGGCTAGGACGATCAATGAGTCGGTCGTGGCTGCGCTACCTGAGTGGAGCAAGCTAGGCTATCAGTTGATCTGGCAGACGGGACGGAGCTATGAGCATGAAGCACAGGAGCTGATCAAAGAGTATGATATTAGCAAGCGAGCTTACGTATCTGCATACGTAGAGCGTATGGATCTAGCTTACAGCTTGGCAGATGTGGCTGTGTCTCGTGCGGGCGCGCTCAGCGTCTCGGAGCTTTGTCTCTCGGAGCTACCTGCTATACTGATCCCCTCGCCCAATGTGGCTGAGGATCATCAGACGAAAAACGCTCGTGCACTCTCTACTCGTGGCGCTGCAATCCTCCTTCCTGACAGCGAAGCGGTAGGTCAGATGGGACTCACCATCACTGAGCTACTCAAAGACGAGACGCGAAGGGATGAGATAAAGGCGGCACTCCGTGATCTCGCTACACCGCAAGCTGTGGAGCGCATCGTGGATCAGATGGAGCTACTGTGGTAGTCTCTTATATTACTTTGCAAAGACCTTTCTCTAACGCATGAGTTACGTTTATCTTATAGGTATCGGAGGTGCTGGCATGAGTGCTCTAGCACGTTACTATCATCTCAAGGGGTGCAACGTGTCGGGCTACGATCGCTCGCACAATATGTATACGGACGAGCTGGAGCAGCTAGGCATCGCTATACACTACGACAGCGATGCGACGTGGCTGGAGAGCGCTCCAATGACTCCTGACAATACGCTAGTCATCTACACGCCTGCTATACCGCACGACCATCCTGAGCTGTGCTATCTGCGTAGTCATCACTTCCGTGTCTTGAAGCGCGCTGAGGCGCTGGGTGTCATAGCTGAGAACTATCGCACACTGGCTGTTGCGGGTTCGCATGGCAAGACCACGACGACCAACATGCTAGCGCATATCCTAGATGGTGCCAAGGAGGTGGGCTGTACCGCATTCATCGGCGGACTGGCTGTGGATACAGGCTCTAACTTTATCTACTCCGACCACTCCGATCTGCTGGTGGTAGAGGCGGACGAGTATGACCGCTCGTTCCTACACCTCAACCCCTATATGGCTGTTGTGACCTCGACCGATGCGGATCACCTAGACATTTACGGAGACTATGCGGGTTACCTGGCAGGCTTTGAGCAGTTTTGCAGTCAGATACAGCCTGGCGGTATGCTGCTGATGAAGGAAGGGCTACCGATCAAGCCACACCTAGCTGAGGGCGTACGCACATTGACCTATGGCAGTGCCTCTACGGCGGACGTTTACTACGATCATGTGACGGTCGGAGGTGGAACGATTCGCTTCGACTGGCACTACCCAGAGGCGGGGCTTCATCTAAAGCAAGTGCGTCTCGGAGTACCTGTACGTACCAATCTAGAAAATGCTACGGCTGCTATGACCATCGCTTATCTCAACGGGGTCACTCCCGCTGACATCGTACTAGGTGTGGAAAGCTTCCGAGGCACCAAGCGACGCTTCGAGCTGGTTCTGCAGACGGACCGTCACCTACTCATCGATGACTATGCGCATCACCCAGTGGAGCTAGACAGTTCCATTCGCTCGATCAAGGAGATCTACGGTTCGGAAGATGTATTGGCTATCTTTCAGCCACACCTCTACTCGCGTACGGCAGACTTTTATCAGGACTTTGCCAAGAGCCTCTCACATGTAGATCAAGTGATCGTGCTAGACATCTACCCAGCCCGTGAGGAGCCTATGCCTGGCGTCACATCGGAGCTTATATACAAGGAGCTGACAGCGCCACACCGCTGGCTATGTAGCAAGGAGGAGCTACTTCCTCTTCTGCGACAGATAGAGCTGCCACGAGTGGTGGTCACTGTCGGTGCGGGGGACATTGACAAGTTGGTCCTCCCGATCAGAGATTATCTAGCTACACTATAATAATAAGGTATGCGGTACCTATATCTCACCTTAGCTTGTCTCCTCGTAGGACTACTCTGCTACATGGCGGTCTCGTCACCGCAGACGGCACCAGTACGTATTTCGGATGTGAAGGCGGATATTAAGTACGAGGGCGAGCACCCCTTGATGCCTGAGCGAGACCTAGTGAGCGAATTGAAAGCACTGGGCTTCCACCCCATAGGTCAGTCCGTAGACTCTCTCTCCACGATGGCTATTGAGTCACAGCTGATACGCAACGGACTCTTTAGCCATATAGATCTTTACACCACTCCAGGTGGCGTGCTACACGTATCCATGCTACAGCGTGAGCCGCTCTTCACGCTTCTCACACCACGGGGGAACTACTTCGTCTGCAAGGATCAGACAGTGGTCCCGATAGATCGTAGCGAGGATTACTATACCACCTTCCTGCCTGTCAGCGGCAGTATATCTGTAGAGCAGGCATCTCACGAGCTCTACCCGCTGATGCAGCTGATTCTCTCAGATCCTCTCTGGCGAGACTTACTGATACATATTTACGTAGACCCACTGAGAGGCGTGATAGCTACACCACGCGCTAGCAATACCGAGATAATTCTAGGAACTAGCCCTAACTGGGAAGAGAAGCTCGACAAGCTCAGACTCTTCGTAGAGCAGGTGATCCCCATATTTGGCTGGAATAGCTTTATTTCTGTACATTTGGAGTACAAAGACCAAATAGTAACTGTCCCGTCAGAGGAGGGAGCTTTACAAAGATCTTGATAAAGCCTCCTGAATCTGCCTTAATGTATAATCGAACACGCTTAACGCACTCTAATGTCATACAACGAAGATCTCTACACTGCCATAGACTTAGGTAGTGCTACCATACGGGGTATGGTAGGTACCAAGAAGGATGGCAAAGTCCTCCCTATCGCAATAGCCGAGGTACCCACAAGCAACGCAATCCGCAAGGGGGTCGTCAACAATATGGAGGAGCTACACAACAAGCTCAAGGTACTTATAGACCGTCTCAACGAGCAGCTCCCAGACCAGCACTCTGAGATCAAAAAGGTCTACGTAGGCTTCGGTGGTAAGTCCCTTATGTCGCGATCCTACAAGATCAATCATAAGATGGACAATCCTGACGGAGAGGAGATCAGCGATTACCATATCAACCTCATCAATGAGCGGGTCAAGAACTATCGGCTCAACGCTCATGAGGTACTGGATGTATCGGACCCTTACTGTCTCGTCGACGGACGTGTAGAGAGAAACATCAAGGGACTGCTCTGTACGGAGTTTTCGATCCACTTCAACCTTATCACGACTCGCTCTAGCAATGTTAACTTCATCCGTATGGCTATCGAGGATCGCCTAGGACTCGAGCTAGAGGCTATACTTCCCTCTCCATGCTGTGAGGCGGACGTAATACTCTATCCCGATGCCAAGACGCTCGGCGTAGCTCTAGTCAACATTGGTGCTGGCACTTCCTCTGTTGCTATTTACAAAAACGACACGCTCAAGTGTCTACGGGTCATCCCCTTTGGTTCGAAAAACATAACCAACGACTTGATGTCTCTCCACATCACCTACCCCGAAGCTGAGAAGATCAAGCTGGAGGAGGCTCACCCCTTTACCGATGCCTATGATGACGAGTCTATCACGCTCAGCTCTCCAGATGGCACTCGTGAGCGCGAGATCAAAATGCGTGACATCAACAGCCTCGTGACAGCCCGTATGAAGGAGATCACCGCCAACGTGCTTCGTGTCATTCGTGACTTTGAGGCGGGCGCTCGACTGGGATCTGGCATTGTCTTAGCCGGACAGGGCGCACTCATGAGGGGCTTCATAAACTACTTACAGAGCGAGAGCAAGTTTGTCTCACTAGCTCGTGAATTCAATGATAAGGTGTACAAAGACGATACGCCGCTTTCTAGTGATGTGGACTACGCTGGCTGCGCAGGACTCATCTATCGTGCCGAAGTCAATTGCGTCGGACCTATTGACCTAACCCAGAGTACAGTTTCTCCGTCAAGCAAGGGTTCCACACCAACTCAGCCTGCAGCTGTACAAGCAGATAGCACCAAGGGAACTCCCGAAGAGATGACTAGCACCGCTGCACCTGAAGAGACTCCTGAGGAGCACACACAGCAGCAGGCCCAGGCATCGCTCTTTGACCTGACCGACATCGACCAGCCCCATAAAGCTACAAAGCGGGAGCCTAAGAGTGCCAAGCGTAAGAAGTCCTTCAACTGGTTCTCCAAGATTAAGGATGTACTGACCAACGATGATATTGACTAGTCAATCACTACCTCTCCCCAATTTATCTAACCTCTTACCTCTTTCGACAAATGGATAACGCAGACAAGCTCGTCAACTTCAAATACAACAAAGCGGTTGCTCAGAAAAAGCTCATCAAGGTAATTGGCGTAGGTGGTGCTGGAGGCAATGCCGTCAAGCACATTCACGCTTCTGGACTTCAAGGGGTATCCTATCTGCTCCTTAATACAGATGAGCAAGACCTCGCCAAGAGCGGTCTAAAAGATGTCGCTGTCATCGGACAGAAGCTAACCCAAGGATTGGGGGCGGGCAGTAAGATTGAGGTCGGCGAAGAGGCTGCCTTAGAAGACCGAGAGCTCATCCACTCTCTCCTTGACGACAATGAGACGCAGATGGTTTTCATCTGCGCTGGTATGGGAGGCGGCACGGGTACTGGAGCTGCGCCTGTCATTGCAAAAATAGCGCGCGACATGGGGCTGCTCACAGTGGGCTTTATATTCATGCCTTTCGTCCGTGAGGAGAGACAACGTATGATCAAAGCGGCACAAGGCGCCGAGCGTATGCGACAAGAGGTAGACTCGCTGGTTATCATTGCCAACGAAAACATCAACCAAGTCTATGGTGAGCTACCCTGGGACGAGTCTCTCAACAAGGCAAACGAGATTCTTGCCAATGCCGTACGGGCTATTACGATGGTTATCACCAACGAAATGGAGATGAACCAAGACTTTGCCGATGTACGCACCACACTCAAGGATGGAGGCATCGCACACATTAGCATTGGCTACGGTGAGGGTGCCGACCGTGTGAGCAAGGCTATCGACTCTGCTCTCCGCTCTCCACTGCTCAACAATGATGACATTACCACGGCGACGAGGTTACAGCTTGCTATCTTCTACGATCCGTCTGACGCACTGACGACTGACGAGATGGACGAGATCAAAAAACTGACTTCCTCCATTCGGAACCTGCAGAACAACAAGTCAGGGCACGCTTTCAATGAAGAGCTAGGCAACAAAGTGATGGTTGTCATCATCGCATCAGGCTTCCAAAAGGAGGCACACATGCCTATGACCGCTATGGACGTAGAGGACTACGTGCGCCAGACAGAGATCGAGAAGGAGCAAAACAAGCTACTCAACCAATACTACTCCGATTTTGACCTAGAGCCACGTAGCTCCCTGCCTACCTTTGTGCCTATCGTGCTGACCGACGATGAGCTAGATCGTGACGACCTGATAGACTACCTCGATGAGGAGCCTGCTAAGAATCACAGCTACTCAGAGGTGGAGGAGCGACGTGCGAAGTACAAGTATGGCAACCAGACGCCTGCTATGTCCCAGACACTCGACACGTCAAAGGTCGCTCAGCGCTCCACGCCTACTAGTACGCCTAGTGCTGACGTAGAGGAGCTTCCCAACGTCGATACTACAAAGGAAGGTACAGAGCCTACCACCCAACCAGTCAACCAGCCCAAGATCATCAAGTTCTGAGCGAAAGCTCTAATAGCATGTCTTACTCCATGGTCTTGTTGTGCGCTATGGGCAAGGAGCACAGGGCGATACAGTCTGCTCTGCAAGCTCTAGCTCCCACTGTCGAGCTGGTAGAGTGCGCCTTGGTCGAGAAGGTCCCTTTTGCCGTCTACCGCTACACTTTACGACTAGAGGAGCGTGCTACTGAGTGGACCTTTCACCTCATTGAGACAGGCATCGGTAAGGTGCACGCAGCTCTTGCCACACAGCGAGCCATAGAGCTCTACCATCCTCAGCTCTTAGTCAATGTCGGTGTGTCGGGAGGACTTTACGCAGGCGCACAGGTTGGCGACCTCTGTCTCTCGACAGCTTATCGCTACCACGATGTGTGGTGTGGTGAAGGCAACGAGCGTGGACAAGTACAAGGCTTGCCCGCTCAGTTCTCCGCAGATGTGACAGCCATTGAGACTATGGCAAAGCAGCTGCGCATACCGCTACATCAGGGGTTGCTCCTCTGTGGTGATACATTCATTCCCGATGCGGAGCACCTAAGAGCGTTCGCACAGCAGTATCCCGACTTAGTCGCCGTGGATATGGAGAGTGCTGCCATCGCTCAGACAGCTTATCTATACCAGACGCCGCTCGTCAGCATACGCATCGTCAGTGACACACCACTCACGAGTCAGGATCATGGGAAGCAGTATGCTGATTTCTGGCGGCAGAGAGACCTTTTCCTAGCCCCCTTTGTAGATGCTATGCGACTCGTCTGCTCACTCGCAGAGCGCCTCTAGCTGTAATCTCCACTCCAAAAGCATCTAAACCAATTCGTTTCACTATCTTTGCAACAAAGCAAATTAATCCAATCAAACTATGAATCACTTATATCGCAACTTACTCCTACTCTGCATCCTCAGTCTAGGACTTCTGAACTCTTGTCAAGAGCCAGACGCTATCGTACCTGCCGACTCGGAGGAGATAGCTAATAGTCAGCAAGTCAGTGGTGGAGTCGTAGGCTTCTACCTGCTTAATGAAGGCAACTTCCAGTCAAACAATAGTTCGCTGGACTACATGGATCTCGTCAGTGGTACCTACACACGAAACATCTACGCTACGCTCAACCCCAACGTAGTCAAGGAGCTTGGCGACACCGGCAATGATCTACAGATCTACGGTTCTAGACTATACGCCGTACTCAACAGCTCTAACAAGGTTGAGGTCCTCAACGCTCAGAGTGGCAAGCGCATCGGTCAGGTCGATATACCCAACTGTCGCTACATCTGCTTCGAGGGTGACAATGCTTACGTCTCTAGCTACGTCAGCACCTCAGATACACGAGACGCTCAGGGTCAAGTCCGTGGAGCCGTCTATCGCTTCGACCTCAAGACGCTAGCTATCACGGGGCAAGTCGTCATAGGCTATCAGCCTGAGGAGATGGTCCTCACTGGCGGCAGACTATACGTTGCTAACTCTGGTGGCTATATGAAGCCTAACTATGAGCGTACCGTATCGGTCATCGATCTCAAGAGCTTTACCGAGGTGGATAAGATCGAGGTCGGTATGAACCTTCATCGCCTCAGAAAGGATCACAACGGTAGACTCTGGGTTACCTCTCGTGGTAACTATGGCAATGTACCGTCCAACCTCTACTATATAGACATCGATCCAAGCACTCAAAAGGTTGCGAAGCTCGACTCGCTCAATATACCTTGTGCTGAGATGGCCTTCTATGGCGACAAGCTCTACTACTACAGCAGCGTCTGGGATAGCGCAACTAATAAGATGAAGACAGGCTTCGGACTCGTCGACATCAATGCTGCTAAGCCTCTCGCTGAGAGCTTCATCACCGATGGCACGGCTGAAAACATTCAGACCGCATACGGTCTCGCTATCCACCCCACTTCGGGCGACATCTACATCACGGATGCCAAGGACTTTGTCTCTAGTGGTACGCTATACTGCTACACACCCGATGGTAAGCTCAAGTGGCAGACTGGACGCACCGGTATGCTACCCGCTCACATTGCATTCGTAAAGCAATAACTAGACAGCAACGAGGCACACGATAAGTGCCCATACCTGTCCGTTAGACAGCTACGTAGGGGCGGACTCTTAGGGAGTTCGCCCCTACCCTTTTTATATACAGGTTTCTATCTCGATGTCTACTCTCATCTTCTCACTCATCCTCCTCTGCGCTGCCACTCCTTATATATATGGGCAGCAGTACACCTCTCCAGATAGCGTATCGACACACCATCTGGAGACAGTTGTCGTCCGTGCTCCCCGTGAGCCAGACTACAGGCGAGGAGTCATACCTGCACAGCAACTCTCGGGGCAGGAGCTCAAGGCGCTCAGTTCCTTTTCCATAGCAGATGCGCTACGCTCCTTCTCGGGCGTTCAGGTCAAGGACTTCGGAGGAGTCGGTGGACTCAAGACGGTCAACATCCGTAGCATGGGCACCCACCACGTCGGTATCTTCTACGATGGTGTGGAGCTGAGCAATGCGCAGAATGGGCAGATAGACCTCGGCCAGTATTCTCTCGACAATATGGAGGCGATACAGGTCTTCAATGGACAAAAGGGTAGCTACCTACAGCCCGCCAAGGACTTTGGGTCTAGCGGTACCGTGTACCTTCAGACACGCAAGCCGACCTTTACGGATGGAGCACAGACCAATCTGAGAGCGAGTCTGAGATGTGGCTCCTTCGACCTCTTCAATCCCGCCATACTGATCGAGCACCGACTGGAGCCCAGGGTCACCATGTCCTTCAATACGGAGTGGATCAAGAGCAGCGGCAAGTACAAGTTTAGATACCAAAAGGTCAATCCCCTCACCCACGAGATAGCCTACGATACCACTGCCGTCCGGCACAACGGAGACATCAACGCCACACGACTAGAGGGCAATCTCCACATCGGTCTACCCGATGGACAGATGCTCGTCAAGGTCTACAACTACAACAGTGAGCGAGGCATACCTGGAGCTATCGTCAATAATGTGTGGCGTCGTGGCGAGCGTCTCTGGGACAACAACAGCTTCGTCCAGACCACCTACGAGCAGCAGCTCAGCGACCGCATACGTCTACACGCCATCGCCAAGTATGCCTACTACCAGACCCACTTCGTGCGCAATGAGCCGACAGCAGCCTTCAAGGTGGACAACCTCTACCAGCAGCAAGAGCTATACGGCTCCGTCGCATCAGCCTTCCAATTGATCAACCACTGGTACCTCTCCGCTGCCTATGACTTGCAGTGGAACAAGCTCGACGCCAATCTCTACGACTTCGTCTACCCGCACCGCTTCACCCACCTACTAGCCCTCGCCTCGACCTATACAAACGACTGGATCAATGCACAAGCCAGCCTCCTCGGCACGCTAGCTCAGGACAAAGCGCAAAAGCTCACCAAGGCTCCCCTCTTCCGCAAGCTCACGCCCGCAGCGATCCTTTCGATCAAGCCGTGGCAGGCGGCTGATCTACGGTTCAACGCCTTCTACAAGCAAAGCTTTCGCCTACCCACCTTCAATGACCTATACTACACCGAAATAGGCAACGTCAAGCTCGACCCAGAGCACACCACCCAGTACAACGTAGGGCTGCAGTACCAGCTCGCACCGCAAAAGCCGTGGCTCCACACCCTGGACTTCAAGGTAGACGCTTACTACAATCTCGTGACCAACAAGATCATCGCCTACCCCAAGGGACAGCAATTCCGCTGGACCATGATCAACCTCGGCAAGGTAGACATACGTGGCATCGATGCGCAGTGCACCTGGAGCCTGGTACCGATCCGTGACCTGCAACTATCTCTGCGGGCTCAGTACACCTACCAGCGAGCCATCGACATCACCGATCCTAAGGAGAGCTACTACCGCCACCAGATCCCCTACATTCCCTGGCATAGTGGCTCCGCCACGGCAATCGTTCAGTACAAGGGGTGGCAACTCAACTATAACTTCATCTACGCTGGCGAGCGGTACAGCCAGTTGGAGAACTTCCCAGAGAACCATCTCCAGCCGTGGTACACCAACGATCTAGCCCTCGCATACGAGCGCACCGTCCGAGGATACGGTCTGCGTCTACAGCTCGAGTGCAACAACCTCCTGAGCCAAGCCTACGATGTAGTCGCCAACTACCCCATGCCCCTGCGCAACTACCGCCTCACATTCGTCGTGAGTCACTGATCCCGCAACAGAAGACACTCCACCACCTCCGCTCCTTAGAGAGCGCCCTTCACACGGCTACGGAAGCACCCGACTCCGTAGCCGTTTTCTTTGCACCAGAACCGTTCCAAAACAGTGCCACTTAGATGAAACTCCAGTTTCATACGGGAGAAACTCCAGTTTCATACGGGAGAAACTCCAGTTTCATCGGGAAGAAACTCCAGTTTCATCGGGAGGGAACTCCGAACCTCTAGGAGAAACGATTGGAGCCCCCCTAATAAGTGCTAGATGGAGCCTACTCCTTGCTAGTCCACACAGGGTGACTTGTCATCCAAATCGGGCAGTTCTTTCATTTTACAAAGGCATTTGCCAAGAGCACTTGTCAATTGAAGAAGTTTGCGTACCTTTGTCCTACCAAAATGTAGGTATCTAGTCCAAGCATCAAGATAAAGTAGTGGAGGCACTCTATAGAACACACGATTACCTGCTGCGCAACCTGAGCAATCCGATACAGCGCAGCCTCTTTGGCGAGATTGACTTCTCCGCCCCGCTCATCGGCATCTATGGCTGTCGTGGCGTGGGCAAGACCACCTTCCTGCTAGACTATGCTGCGAGGACTTTTGGGTCGCTCAATAGGAAGTGCCTCTATGTTAATCTCAATAACTTCCTCTTTACGAGTGAGACACTTGTAGACTTTGCTAAGACCTTTTACGACCATGGCGGGCGGCATCTGCTGCTAGACCAGATCTATAAGTACCCCTCGTGGCACGAAGATCTGCTGGCGTGTATGCGCCTAATGCCCGACCTGCAGATTATCTACACCACCTCGATCGTACAGTATGACTCGGCGCTCCCCATCGAGGAGCAACTACCTGGAGCTGTTTACCGGCTAGACGGTTTCTCGCTCCGTGAGTTCATACAGCTCAAGACGGGGCTTAACCTCCCGCAGGTCACGCTCGAGGAGATACTGAAGGATCACGAGACCATCTCTCGCGAGATCATGGGAATGGTCAATCCGCTCAACTACTTGGCAGACTACACGCACCACGGCTACTACCCCTTCTTCCTCGAAGATCGCAACTACTCGGAGAATCTACTGAAGAATATCAACATGATGCTGGAGGTCGATGTGAGCTTCCTGCGTAACCTCGACCAGCGTCTCCTACCCAAACTTCGTAGGCTACTCTACGAGCTGGGTCGCACGGCACCTACTTCGCCCAATATCTCTCAGCTCTCGCAGATGATCAGTGCCTCACGCGCTACCATCTCCAACTATATGCACATCCTCTCCGATGCGGGTCTCGTCACGCAGCTATACCGTGTAGGCTCTGAGGCGACCACACGCAAGCCGGCCATGTGCTATCTACAAAACACCAACATAGCTTACGCACTCGTCCCCGAACCGGTGACCAGTCCTGAGCTTTACTCTACCTTCTTCCTGACGCACCTACATCATGCACACCAAGTCAATGCAGGTGGGCGGGCACAGGTACACTTCGTACTGGACGAGACCTACGAGTTTCGCATTGATAAGGAGCTCGGTGGTCGATACAGAGCAGACCGCTACTACGCAGTGCAAGGCATCCCTATGGGGCATGACAATGTCATCCCGCTATGGCTCTTCGGCTTTATCTACTAAAGCAACATACTAACAACAACACACAAGGAATATCAATACATAGAAATGGCTAATCCAACTAAAAAGACAATGACCTGTGACGGCAACCAAGCGGCCGCACACGTCGCCTACATGTTTAGCGAGGTAGCTGCTATCTACCCTATCACCCCCTCCTCCACGATGGCGGAGTATATCGATGAGTGGGCAGCTGCAAAGCGCAAGAACATCTTCGGAGAGATCGTCGAGGTACAGGAGATGCAGAGCGAGGCTGGTGCTGCTGGCGCTATGCACGGTGCTCTACAGGCTGGTGCTCTCGGCGTTACCTTTACCGCATCTCAGGGACTACTCCTGATGCTTCCTAATATGTACAAAGTGGCTGGTGAGCTACTCCCAGGCGTCTACCACGTTGCGGCTCGTACGATCGCATCGCAAGCGCTCTCTATCTTTGGGGACCACCAGGACGTGATGAGTGCTCGTATGACGGGTCTCGCACAGCTCTGCACGGGCTCTGTACAGGAGGTTATGGACCTCGCTGCCGTAGCACACCTCACAGCGATCAAGAGTCGCGTACCTTTCATCCACTTCTTTGATGGCTTCCGCACATCACACGAGATCCAGAAGATCGAGTACCTCTCTAACGAGGACCTTGAGCCACTTATCGACCAAAAGGCTCTGCGTCAGTTCCGTGAGCGTGCACTCAGTGCGCATGCTCCTGTAGTACGTGGTACTGCTCAAAACGGCGACATCTTCTTCCAGGCTCGTGAGGCTTCCAACCCCTTCTACGATGCAGTCCCCGCTATCGTACAGGACTATATGGATCAGCTGGCTGAGATTACGGGACGTCACTACCACCTCTTCGACTACTACGGAGATCCCGAGGCTGAGCACGTCGTCATCGCTATGGGCTCTGTCACAGAGACCATCCGCGAGTCTATCGACTACCTACGCGCTCAGGGCAAGAAGGTAGGACTTGTAGCCGTACACCTCTATCGTCCATTTAGCGTAGAGCACTTCCTCGGTGCACTGCCCAAGAGCGTCAAGCGTATCGCTGTCCTCGACCGCACCAAGGAGCCAGGAGCTGCTGGCGATCCACTCTACCTCGATGTCAAGAACGCTCTCTACACACAGCCCAATGCTCCGCTCGTGGTAGGCGGTCGCTACGGTCTATCGAGCAAGGACACGACACCCGCTCAGATCATCGCTGTCTTTGACAATCTAGCGATGAACGAGCCAAAGGATCAGTTTACCGTTGGTATCGTCGACGATGTTACCTTCAAGTCTCTACCCCTAGGCAAGGAGGTCGAGCTCGAGAGCGACGCTTACGAGGCTAAGTTCTTCGGACTAGGTGCTGACGGTACAGTCGGTGCTAACAAGAACTCCGTCAAGATCATTGGCGAAAACACCAACAAGTACTGCCAGGCTTACTTCGCTTACGACTCTAAGAAGAGCGGTGGCTTTACCGCCTCTCACCTACGCTTTGGCGATCAGCCCATCCGTAGTACTTATCTAGTCGTACGCCCCAACTTCGTCGCTTGCCACGTACCTGCTTACCTACGTATGTACGATGTCCTCGCAGGACTTCGCAAGGGCGGTACGTTCCTCCTCAACTCTATCTGGGATCTAGACAGTGTCGAGGAGCATCTACCTAATCACGTCAAGCGTTACCTCGCTGAGAACGAGATCTCCTTCTATATGATCAATGCTACGGAGATTGCTCAGCGCATTGGTCTAGGCAACCGCACGAACACGATCCTGCAGAGTGCCTTCTTCAAGATCTCTGGCGTCATACCTTACGATCTCGCTGTAGAGCAGATGAAGAAGTTCATCGTCAAGTCTTACTCTCGCAAGGGTGAGGAGATTGTCAATAAGAACTTCGCAGCTGTCGACGAGGGTGCCAACGTCATCCAGGTTCCCGTCAAGGCTGAGTGGGCTAACCTCCCTGACGAGCCTGCTGTAGAGCATACTGGTGACACCGACTTCGTACGCAACGTGGTACGCGTCATCAACGCTCAGCGTGGTGACTCACTCCCCGTCTCTGCCTTCGCAGGTCGCGAGGATGGTACCTGGGACTCTGGTACGGCTGACTCTGAGAAGCGCGGTGTTTCTGACCTCGTACCTGTCTGGATCGAGGACAACTGTATCCAGTGCAACCAGTGCGCTTTCGTATGTCCTCACGCTACGATCCGTCCATTCCTACTCAACGAGAAGGAGGCTCAGGGTACCGATGTAGCGCTACTCGATGCTACGGGCAAGGGTTTCAAGGAGGCTGGTCTCAAGTTCCGCATTCAGGTCAACTACCTCGACTGTCTCGGTTGCGCCAACTGCGTCAACACCTGTCCAGGCAATAAGCAGGGCAAGGCTCTCAAGATGGTGCACCTCGACGAGGTTCGCGACAAGCAGTGCGACTGGGACTACATGCGTCATCAGGTGACCAACAAGTCTTACATGGTCGACGTACAGTCCAACGTCAAGAACTCACAGTTTGCACAGCCTCTCTTTGAGTACTCCGGAGCTTGCTCTGGTTGTGGTGAGACTCCTTATGTCAAGCTACTGACGCAGCTCTTCGGTAGCCGTCAGGTAGTGGCAAACGCTACCGGCTGCTCCTCTATCTACTCAGCTTCAGCCCCCTCTACTCCCTACACGACCAATGACCGTGGCGAGGGTCCCGCATGGGCTAACTCTCTCTTTGAGGACAATGCTGAGTTTGGTATGGGTATGTACATCGCCTCTAGCTCGAACCGCAACCGCCTCGTACACCTCGTCAAGGAGGTTCTAGAGGAGGGTAAGGAGCCGATTAGCGATGAGCTACGCCAGCTACTCAGCGAGTGGGTCGAGCAGCGCTTCGATGGCGATGCTTCACAGCAGCTCAGCTACAAGATCCTACCTCTGCTCGATGCTGAGGCTAAGGATCACATGCACTACATCTACAACCTGCGTCACCACTTCGTCAAGCCCTCACAGTGGATCATCGGTGGTGACGGATGGGCATACGATATCGGTTTCGGAGGTCTCGACCACGTACTCGCTTCGGGCAAGAATGTCAACGTCCTCGTACTCGATACGGAGGTCTACTCTAATACGGGTGGACAGTCTTCTAAGAGTACGCCTCTGGGCGCTATCGCTAAGTTTGCCGCAGCAGGTAAGCGTGTCCGCAAGAAGGATCTAGGTCTCATCGCGACCACCTACGGCTACGTCTATGTAGCTCAGATCGCTATGGGAGCCAACCCCGCTCAGACGCTCAAGGTACTCCGCGAGGCTGAGGCTTACGAGGGTCCCTCACTCGTGATCGCTTACTCACCCTGTATCTCACACGGTCTCAAGGGTGGTATGGGCAATGCTCAGAACGAGCAGAAGCGCGCCGTAGAGTGTGGTTACTGGCACCTCTGGCACCACGACCCACGCCGTGAGCAGGAGGGTAAGAATCCCTTCGTACTCGACAGCAAGGAACCGGACTTCTCGAAGTTCAAGGACTTCCTCAAGGGCGAGGTACGATACGCTTCACTCTTCAAGATGTACCCAGAGATTGCTGAGGAGCTAGCCAACGAGTCACTCCGCTCGGCTTACAAGCGCTACAGCACCTACGTACGTATCTCATCTACCGAGTGGGAAAACAACTACGGCCCTCTCGCTGACATCCTCGATGCCAAGCCCGAGCCCACCACGCCTGAGGAGGTACATGCCGTAGACCTCACCTAGTCTATCTGACTATCCCGAGCCTCTGGCGTAAGCCCAGCAGGCTCCCCAACATAGCAAAGCCGTGTAGCCATCCGAGCTACACGGCTTTTGTTGTGCTTATCCGCACGCTATTACGATTATTGCCATAGACATAATACGCACAAGATAGGGTCGCTTCCATCCCTATCCAGTTCACAGGAATCCCCATTTAGGTAGTACTCAATACCTCCGGAGCCGTTTGCGATTTTCCACGTAAGAAATGCAAAATTCCTCCGGAGGAAAGGAATAAAACTTCGGAAGAATCAAGTGATACTTCGGAAGAATGGAATGAAACTTCGGAAGAAATGATTCACGCCCACGTGGAAAATCGGAAATAGCCACGTGGGTATTTGACGTTTTCCACGTAGCTATCGTGCGAAAATCATTTAACTATAATTGTCAGTCCCAGATCTCTCTTCAGTTTCCCAAAATGGGAACTAGACATCCATTCCCATGCGACGAGCACTTGCATTGCATCAGAAAAGGATATACCTTTGTAGTGCCGAATGGCTTTGAATCACTTGGAATCAAATCACTTTTACACAATAGTCTATGACACAAAAGAATATCATCACCCTCTTCACTATACTCATCTGCTGTATAGGACTAGGTGCTTGCAAGGAAAAGGACAAACCCGCTGATGTAAAGATCAGCGTACCCGAATCCGTAGAGCTTCTAGTTGGAGACACCTACAAACTCCCAGTAGCTGTGTACCCTAAGGGAACCAAACCTAATTTTGAATCCTCAAATCCTCAAATAGTTACGGTCTCTGCAGAGGGCGTTCTTACTGGTATTGCTGAGGGCACTGCCAACGTCAAGGTCTCTGCTGGGAACGTATCCAAGGAGACTAAAGTATCCGTCCTCAAAAACGTCGAGATAAGCAAGTCTCGCTATCTAGGACTTGACGCACCGGCTGATGAGCTGAAGTTCTTTGCTCCTATATACATTCCTGAGCTCAATGAGTTCAAGTCGAATAACCTTGCCCACTTTAAGTCTGCACTACACCCGTATGGCTGGATCTTTAAGCCTTACGAAGATGATCCTAAGTGTAAAGTATTATACTATTTTGAGTCTCCTAGGAAGCTGGATGGAAATGGCAAGGAGATCCTCGATCAATATCAGTTCTGCATGGATGCGCTCGTCTACTTTCACACACCACAGGACCCTGGGGCTCCTGTCTACATTCAGCTCATCCCAAATAAATTATACGCTAAGGACTATATGGCAGATCCCAGCACTTTTACCGATCCTCAGGATCTAGACCAGCAAAATGCACTACTGGAGATCATAAAGCACTATGGCTTCACAGAGGATGCTCACTTTACAAAGCTGGGCGGAGATAGTGCTTATGAGGCCTACAATACGAAGTTCGATCCGAAGCAACCTCTCAGAGGCGTTATGTATACGGTGAAAGCCGGTGGACGCTATGAACTCTACTTCCAAATAAACTACGGCCGGAAATAGTAGCTAGAGGGATTACCCCCTGCCCCCGACACAAAAAGAGACTCTCCTCTGCCGGACACAATCCGACCGAGGGGAGTCTCTCTCTTATTGTCTCTATTGCAGGGGAGCTTTACCCTTACGCGAACTGGGCTAGATCTCTATGTACGAGACGATGTCGGGCTTCCAGATCCAGCAAATACTTCTTGCGCTCAAGACCTCCGGCATAGCCGGTTAGGCGACCATCACTGCCGACCACCCTATGACAGGGGACAATGATCTGGAGAGGGTTCGCCCCTATCGCTCTTGCTACGGCACGCACTGCGGAAGGACGTCCCACAGCATGGGCTACAGAAGTGTAGCTACAAGTGGTGCCATAGGGGATAGCAGCCAGTGCATGCCATACGTCTTTTTGAAAATCAGTACCGACCGCCATCAGCGGGAGACTGAACAAGTGACGCTCACCCGAAAAGTACTCATCCAACTGTGCAGCGGCTTCCGAAAGGAACGGGCTATTTGCCGACTTCGATACCTGACGGCAAGGCTGGCCAAGGCGCTTCCGAAGTCGTACATGACTCAATCCATCGATCCAGTCACAACAGCAAAGATGGTGACCGCATGCAATCAGTACGAGCGTACCACATGGAGACGGATAGAGCATCTGCTCAAGAGGCGGTAAAGACTTGGTGCGACTCATAGTTTCACGGAGGATTTCTACCGGGGCTCAACTTCGCCTGTAGCAAGCGCCCACAAGTAAATACTTGCCACACTACCGTACGGGGAGTATCGGCATCTGTACCGCTCAAAGCGTGCACGTGGCATCTCTCGGTGGTGGTAAAGCAGCCGGAGTCCGCGGTGAATACCCAAGTCACCGAAGCTCAGTACATCCGATCGCTGAAGAGAGTGGAGCAAAAGCATCTCGGCAGTCCAAACACCTACCCCATCCAATGCGGTAAGTCGCTGGATAACCTCAGCATCCGACAGCTGAAAATTGGGTACTGTCGTGTAGCTCTCGTAGGTAGAGGCGGGCGCACATCTCGGCGTCGTCGCCTGCACGGTGGTGCGTCCCCTCGGGGATGGATAGTTGCTCGCAGAGGTAGGCGAGCGTATGGCAGCCGTAGTCGTAGATCTGACGCGCACGGCGTAGCGAGCAGTCCCACTGCAGCTCGGGAAGTGTGAGTTCGTAGAGCTGTGCCGTCTGCTCCAGGCAACTTCGATCAAACGGGACATTGTGCGCTACCAACAACTCTCCATCGCCTAAGTATTGCGCTGCTATCTCTTGCCACACCTCGGCAAACGAAGGAGCCATCTCCGTATCCTCCGGACGGATGCCATGGCACCGCATGTTCCAGTAGCTGTATCGGTTCCCCTCAGGTTGTACCAGCCAGGAGCGTGTCTCAGCAATCTCGCCATGGCGTACCACACAGATCCCCACCTCACAGATGGAGGTGCGCTGTCCCGTGGCGGTCTCAAAGTCTATCGCTATAAAGTCTAATGTATTCATCACGCTTCGGTTGTTGGCTCGTAGTATGCCATAAGATTCTTGGCAAAGTTATACATCTCCTCTCGTACGGACTGAGGCTTCAGCACCTCAATTTGATCGCCCATTGCTAATAGAGCTTGATAAAGATCATACGTAGGACAGACCTCCAGCTCAAAGCTAGCCACACCCGCCACCTCTGAGGGTAGCTCTCTCTGAGACTCATGTATCGGTAGCGTGCGGAGGTAGTCCGCACCCTGACCATAGGCATTAACTAGCAGACGCACAGGCTCCTCTTCGGAGTGAATCACCCCACAACAGCCTCGGTAGTAAGCCTCTATGTCAAAAGACTCATCCATCTCAAAGCTCTCCTCGAGCGGTTCGCAAGCTAAGATGCGATCCAGAGCATAGACTAGATAGACATCCTTGGGGCGCGAGCCACCGTCCTCAGCATTGAGCTCCACATTGCGAGCTGAGTAGTAAGGGCTACGAGCCAGAAGGTACCATCTGCGATTCGCCACTTTGAGATAGTAAGGCTCCGCCTCGAAGCTGTAAGCCTCGGGTCTGCCAAACCCCTGGTAAGTCATCTGTATAACCTTGCCGTGACGCATCGCCTCGGTAATCACGTTGAGCCACTTACGCCCAGAGGGGACATGCTCGAAGAGTATCCGTCCCTGGAGCTTGCTGTCGGCTTGTATCTGATTCATCGCCGTGTAGGAGTCTATGAGCCAACTGCGCAGGTTGTCCTGCTCCAGCTCCTCAGGATTATCAATGTAGTAGCGGTAACCATCCTGGGGGTCACATAAGATATCCACCTGAAAGATGTCGAGGATCGCCGCCCGATGATTGTGAAAGGTGCGCTTCGGCAGAGGCTCCTCGTAGCTCAGCCCACTATCCACCCAGTGGCGACTAATCTCCTCAAAGGTCAGTCTCCCGTACTGGCGAAATTGCTCGATCAGCCAGACATATCGTCCGAATTTGTTTGCCATACAACTATTGTTCTCTTTCTCTAAGGGCAAAGATACAACATTAGCTCTGCCAAACTATGGCACAAGGCATTGCTTTTCAGTCTTACAGCCTAATTTCTATTTTGAGGAGCTGGAAGAGATTTAGAGTCGGCAAATTATGGTCAAACGAATCTGTAACACGATATCCACGTGGCTATTTTTTATTCTCCACGTGGGAAAGAAAAATTTCTTCGGACTTATCAGTTGATTCCTCCGAAGTTTCATTTGATTCCTCCGAAGTTTTATTTCGTCTCCACGTGGAGAATGTTTCTTTTCCACGTGGCGGTTTGAAAATCTCCACGTACGCATCAAAGCGAGACGTGTAGCCTTTTGTAGGGACGCTCGGTCTGAGCGTCCGTTGCATCAAGGGTTACAGCATTGTGGTTTTAACGGAGACGGACGCCCTCCCGCTAGACACTAGCCGAGCGTTCCTACAGAGGGTTACTCATCTCTAATCTCTAACTTCTAATCTCTAATTCAGTACCTTTGCAACGACTAACGGCGGAAGTGGGGCGTGAACTGACACTCGGGGATCGCCGGTTAAATACTCTTTTAGCACCCGTTTTAGCAACGTATAGCAACCTACTTATGACCTATTTACGTCGATATGACTTTACCGTGGGGCTATTGGCTCTCCTACTGATGATGCTCGCCACGCCGCTGAGCGGACTAGCACAAAAGCAAGCACCACGGCAAGCGCAGAGCAAGTTCACGATCAATGGCTTCGTGCATGATGCGCAGAGTGGCGAGACGCTGATCGCCGCCAATGTGATAGAGCTCAACAGCCGCACAGGTGCCGTGACGAACGAGTTCGGCCACTACTCGCTGACGCTCCCAGCAGGAGAGGCGCTCCTGCAGTTTTCCTACGTCGGCTATCAAAGCGACACGATACGTCTGCAGCTCTCGTCCGATACGACACTCTCGGCTTCGCTCATCGAGGGTCAGCTACTCGGCGAGGTGGTCGTGGTGGGTAGTCCGAACCCCTCGGGCATCGAGACCGCTACGATCGGGGCGCAGCACATATCGGCGAGCGAGATCAAGCGACTGCCCGCCTTCTTTGGCGAGCAGGATGTGATCAAGGCGCTGCAGCTGCTACCCGGTGTGCAGAGCGGTACGGAGGGTTCGTCGGGACTCTTCGTGCGTGGTGGCGATCCGGACCAAAACTTGATCCTCATGGACGGCATCTCGCTCTACAATCCGAATCACATGCTGGGAGCTTTCTCGACCTTCAACCCCGATGCGGTCAAGTCGGTGACGCTGTACAAAGGCACCTTCCCCGCTCGTTACGGGGGGCGTCTCTCGTCGGTCGTAGACGTGCGTCTCAAGGATGGCGACATGCAGGAGTACCACGGCAATGTGAGCATAGGGCTAATCTCCTCGAAGATCAATGTAGAGGGACCGATTGTCAAGGATCGCACCACTTTCAACTTCTCGGCACGGCGCACCTACCTAGACCTGCTGGCTGCCATGGCTTTTGCGATACGTAATCGCCAGGAGGGCGAGGATGGCGAGAAGATGAAGGGCGGGTATGACTTTCACGATCTGAACCTGAAGGTGACGCACCGCTTCTCAGACAGAGACCAGCTGTACCTTTTCGGCTATTACGGTAACGACCGTGTCTGGACGCACTATACTAGTGGAGATGACAAGCAGCAGATGTCTTGGCTGTGGGGTAATGCGATGGGTTCGCTGCGGTGGAACCATGTCATCAATGGACAGCTCTTTCTCAACACCACAGCCTCCTATACGCAGTACCGATCTAGGCTACGCATGAAGATGCAAGAGACCCAGGATCAGCCGCCAATGGCGATGAACTACGACTCGGGTATCCGTGACTGGCTCCTGACGAGCGAACTGCATTACTCGCCAGTCGAGCAGCACCAGTTGCTCTTTGGCGCCAATTACACCTTCCACACGTTTCGCCCTGAGATGACGTCGGTAAAGGTGAACGGCAAGGACCTCAACGACTTTAGTGGGACGGACTTTGACATCTTCGGAAGCAATCCTAAGATCTACGCCCACGAAGCTTCGCTCTATGCCGAGGATGAGATGAAGCTGGGAGACAAGTGGACCTTTAATGCGGGGCTGCGCTACAGTTTCTACCATGTGCGAGGCAAGGGCTACCATAATATAGAGCCACGTGTGAGTGCTGCTTGGCGCATCACGCCTGCTCTGACAGCTAAGGTGGGTTACGCTCTGATGACGCAGCATGTGCACCTCCTGACGAACAATAGTCTGAGCCTGCCTACGGATCTGTGGGTACCCTCGACGGACCGCATCAAGCCGATGCACGTGCACCACTTTACGGCGGGGCTATTCCTCCATGTGCCACAGTGGGGCGACTTCTCGGTAGAGGGCTACTACAAGCCTCTGAGCAATGTACTGGAGTATAAGGAGGGCTCCTTCTTCTATGGAGTCTCGACAAACTGGGAGCAGATGGTCGCCATGGGTCGTGGCACGGCTTACGGTCTGGAGCTGCTCTGGCAACGTAAGGTGGGCAAGCTGACCGGCTGGGTGAGCTACGCCTGGGCGCGCACGTGGCGCACTTTCGACCAGCCAGGCGAGGAGCTCAACTTCGGGCGCACCTTCCCCGCTAAGTATGACCGCATCCACGACTTTAAGGTTACTGCGATGTATCAGCTGAGCAAGAGCTGGGACTTTGCCGCGACCTGGGTCTTTGCCTCGGGCCAGACGGGGACCATCGCAACGCATGAGTACGATGACATGAGAGACCCACTAGCTCCATCGATGTATGGCGCAGGATGGTCGCTCAAGCATGTGTCTGAGCGCAATAACTACCGCTTCAAGCCTTACCACCGACTGGACCTCAGCGTCACCTACACGAAGCATCACAAGCGGGGCAAGAGCTTGTGGAACCTAAGCATCTACAACGTCTACAACAATATGAACCCCTTCATCGTTACGCCTGTGAGCCATAAGACGGGCGACGACTCTTACCGCACCATGTTGCAGCAGGTAACGATCTTCCCGATCCTGCCCAACATCAGTTACACCTACTCCTTCTAACCTAAGACCCCTATGAGACTTATACAATATATACAGTTGGCCAGTAGCGCACTACTCATCACGCTCCTCGCGGGCTGTCAGACGCTCATTCCCCTCGACCTAGGCGACAACACGCCTCGCATCGTCATCAATGCGGTCGCCACAGAGCAGCAGGGCATTGACATTTCGCTCTCCGAGAGCAAGCCGACGGGAGTTGCTTCGCCCAGTACGAATGTCTACTACCCCTACGACCATCCCGACTGCCCCTATCGTATGACACTTAAGGTCAACGATCAGCTCGTACCGCTCAGCGAGGTGGCGCAATACAAGCCTCAGACGGGCGACCGCATAGCGATCTCTGTGGAGAAGCCAGGGCTCAAGGTAGCTTCAGCCGTTACCACCGTACCCGCACAGCCTAAGCTCGGAGCTGTAGAGGTCAAGACGCTAGACAAGAGCCGTCGTACCTCGTGGGTGAGCAACGCTTCAAACGTAAGGCTGCAGAAAGGTCAGTACCTAGAGGTACAAGACTACGCACTATCCATCCCGCTCCAAGGCATCACGAAGGACAGCTACTACCGTATCATCGTAGAGCGGCAAGCAGTGATGCGAGGTGAGGGCATCCAACCGGAGGGCTACAGATGGTATCAGGAGCAGCTGCAGGACCCAAGCTTAGCAAAGTTTAGTAGCGGCGACCTGATCTTCGAGTCTGCCAATGCCTATCCGATGAATCTACTCGCTGGCTCTAATGTCTCAACGAGCGACTATACGCTCCGGACGACGCTCTCTTTTGCCACGCGGGTCTGCAATGCCGATGGCTCTACAGATGAGGCAGAGACTACGAGCAATGTCTCGAACTATGTCGCCCTACGTGTCACCGTTTATGCGATCACGGGCGACCTCTATCACTACTGGCAGACGATTACCTCAGACAGATACAACAGTATG
This sequence comes from uncultured Porphyromonas sp., assembly GCA_900538385.1. Classification (GTDB taxonomy): domain Bacteria; phylum Bacteroidota; class Bacteroidia; order Bacteroidales; family Porphyromonadaceae; genus Porphyromonas. Next base: position 3,771 of record UWSO01000028.1, on the reverse strand, counting down.
AGTGAGACGGGACTCTCGGAGCCTATCCTCATTTACAACAACATCCACGATGGTCTCGGTATACTCGGCAGCATGGCTGCGAGCCAGCGACAAGACCTTCAGATCGTGACACACTAATGCTGTGAGAGACCTATGACACAAGAGATAATGCAGATGCTCCACGAGTGGGCGCCACAAGATGCGATCCTCCTTGCCTGGCCACATAGCCAGAGCGACTGGGCACCGATCCTTCCCGAGGTACAGCGCACCTACTGCGACATCATCGCGCAGGTGACACACTTCGAGCCGGTCGTGCTAATCGTGCCTGAAGATCCTGCGGAGTACGCCTCTCTACCATCGGAGCTGCGCTCGCGCTGCCTACTCGTCCCCTGCGCAACCAACGATACGTGGTGCCGTGACTACGGTCCGCTGGCTCTCCAGAGTCCCAGTGGTGCACGTGGCATCGTAGACTTTACCTTCAACGCTTGGGGCGGTAAATTTGGCGCGACGCTAGACAATCAAGTGGTACGCCACCTAGTCGCTGGCAAGCTTTTTGCCCCAGAGGTCACTTACATAGATGCTTTGGACTTAACCTTCGAGGGTGGAGCCTTAGAGTGCAATGGCGAGGGCATCCTCCTGACTACCAAGTCTTGCGTAGAAGACCCGCACCGCAATGCACACCTCTACGAAGCACCCTATATATATAAGGAGTTGCTAGCGCATCTCGGGCTGACCGACTACTGCTCGCTAGAGGTCGATCCCCTACCGGGCGACGACACCGATGGGCATATAGACACGATCGCACGCTTCATCGACCCCGACACTATTATATATGTCTCCCCGAGCGACCCTACGGCGCAGAGCTTCGCCGCCTTGACAGAGCTAGAGCGTCAGCTTCAGGAGCTGGCTCGTCAGCGTCCCAACTTGCGCCTGATCGCTCTGCCCGACGTGGGCGACTACCCCTCACGCTATGAGACGGACTGCCTCATACCAGCCACCTATGCGAACTTCCTCCTCGTCAACGGCGCGCTCCTGCTCCCCATCTACGGGCGCAGCACCGACAGCGAGGCGCAGCGCATCCTCCAGCAAGCACTACCTCACCTCGAGGTCGTGCCGATCGACTGCTCCATACTGGTCGAGCAGCACGGCAGCCTGCACTGCATCTCCATGCAGATCCCTCAAGGCTTCCTCAACCCTTCACTTCTAGACACCATAACAAGATGAAAGTAGGTATCATACAGCAGCACAATAGTGCTGACCATACAGACAATATTCACCGCCTCCAAGAGCGCATCCGCCAGCTAGCCCACGAGGGTGCCGAGCTGATCGTACTTCAGGAGCTACACAACGGACTGTACTTCTGCCAGACAGAAGATGTCGCACTCTTTGATCAAGCGGAGACAATACCCGGGCCCTCGACCGAAAGCTTCGGCGCCTTAGCGCGTGAACTGGGCGTCGTGATCGTCCTCTCACTCTTTGAGAAGCGCGCCACAGGACTTTACCACAACACTGCCGTAGTTCTAGAGCGAGACGGCTCCATAGCGGGTCGCTACCGCAAGATGCACATACCAGACGACCCCGCCTACTACGAGAAGTTTTACTTCACCCCTGGTGACCTAGGCTTCGAGCCGATCGACACCTCCGTGGGTCGCCTCGGCATCCTCATCTGCTGGGATCAGTGGTACCCCGAGGCTGCACGGCTTATGGCACTCAAGGGTGCTGAGCTACTCATCTACCCGACCGCCATCGGCACCGCTGCTTACGACACGCCCGAAGAGCAACAGCGCCAAATCGATGCGTGGCAACTGGTGCAGCGAGGTCATGCTGTCGCCAACAACCTCCCCGTCATTGCGGTGAATCGTGTCGGCTACGAGCCAGACCCGTCAGGCATCACCGAGGGTATACAGTTTTGGGGTCACAGCTTCGTCACGGGTCAGCAGGGCGAGATGCTTTGCGATCTGAGTCAGACGGAGGAGGCGGGCGCCGTCGTGGAGATCGATCTAGAGCGCACCGAACTAGTTCGACGCTGGTGGCCTTACCTGCGTGACAGGCGCATAGATAGCTACGGAGAAATCACCCGTCGCTACATCGATTGAGCCATTTGTGAAGGTCAAAAAGGCAAAAGAGTGATTTATTCCCCCGAAACTACTAACTTTGCAGGCAATAGTTCATTCCACAGATAACTACATAAAACGAATTGATATAGTATGGCATTAAAAGAATCCGGGTCACAAGGCTCTCACCGCTCCGAGGAGATCGTGTCTCGTAGCGAACAATTCATTGAGAAGTACAGCAAAACCATCATCTGGTGCGTGCTGGGCGTCATCGTACTAGGTGTAGGCATCTGGCTCTACATCGACAAGGTGGTCAAGCCTCGTTCCGACAAGGCAGCTGAACATCTATATGCCGCTGAGGAGCAGTTTATGGCAGGCGCTGATAGCGCTGCACTCAACGCTCCCGCAGCTGGAGCCATGGGACTCCTAGAGATTGCTGACAAGTATAGCAGCACCGATGCTGGCAAGCTGGCTCACGCCTACGCTGGTATCATCTACTACGACGAGGGCAAGTACGAAGAGGCTATCCGTGAGCTCAAAGCATTTAAGGCTAAGGAGAAGATGGTTGCTCCCTCTATCACCCGTCTCATCGGTGACTGCTACGTAGAGCTAGGCAAGTATGACGAGGCTGCCAAGTACTTTATGGATGCTGCCAAGGCTGCAGACAACCCCGTCATCTCCCCCAGCTGTCTCATCAAGGCAGGCCATGTCTATGAGGAACTAGGCAAGTATGACCAAGCGCTCAAGGCTTACAAGGAGATCCAGGACAAGTACTACACAGCACCTGAATCTGAGAGCATCGAGGCTTCGATTATACGCGTAGAGGCTCAGCTTAAGAAATAGGAATTAGAGATTAGAAGTTAGAGATTAGACTTCCGATCACTCCGATCCACTCCGATCTCTAACATCTAATCTCTAACATCTAAAGTCTAAAACCCATGTCTTCACAACTCCATAGCCAGCAGACACCGGCTCACTACACGCTCCAGCACAGACGCACCGCAGACGTACATCGCATCGCTGTCGTCTACTCAGAGTGGAACGCTGAGATCACGCACGCCCTTCGTGACGGAGCTGTCACGACGCTTCTCGAGTGCGGTCTAGAGCGTCAACAGATCGAGACCTTCTCCGTGCCAGGAGCCTTCGAGCTCACCTATACGGCGACCCTACTCAGTGAGGCGACTCAGCCCTACGACGCTATCATCATTATCGGGTGCGTCATACGTGGCGAGACCTCGCACTACGACCTCATCTGCAACAGCGTCACCGAGGGAGCTACCGAGCTCAATCTGCGTGGTAAGGCGCCCGTCATCTTCGGACTCGTCACCGTCGAAAACATTGAGCAGGCTCGTGCCCGCTCTGGCGGTGCCGTAGGCAACAAGGGCTCCGAGTGCGCCATTGCTGCACTCCAGATGATCGACATCAGAGCTGCGATACAAGGGTAAGACTCCGACATATATTACGACAAAGTCCCTAGTGCTATCTCTAGCGCTAGGGACTTTTATCATTTTAGGGCATAGGAAGTCTCGTCCGTATCGCGTTGTCTCCGTAGTACATACGAGTTCCAAAAGTAGTTCCCCTCTTGGAACTTTTTAGTTCCAAGGCAGGAACTCTTCAGTTCCAAGGGTGGAACTCTTCGGTTCCAGCGGAGGAACTTTTCTGTTCCAAGGGAGGGAACGTTTTAGGCGTAAAGGTCAAAATGGTTGGTGAAGTACCCCTATAGCTTATCTGGCACTTA
>UWSO01000027.1 GCA_900538385.1 uncultured Porphyromonas sp. | reverse complement strand
CAAGACTTAATCCATCTATTCCTCGGTTGGCGTCAGGAATAGCTCCTTGGATACAGGGTATAATGCGTCAGCCCTGTTAAGGCGGTTGAGCCTTCTACTATTCTATTGAAATCCGCAGACTAGCTATCAGTTCATAGTTAGCCTAGCTTCGCGTTTTGCATTAGACGTTTGTTCCTTAGACTTAACCCTCCTCATATACTAGTCATTGTGCTTTGACAGACGCTAGGAGGCTTGTAGAGCTTTGCTTTAAAGGGTTTACGTCCTAGAGCTTAGAGCGTTTTGTGTGTCTTTTGCCTTGTCATCTGTCGAGAGGTCTGACGGTGATAAGGTGAGGTTGAGCACACTTAGAGTGGTATGACTATTGACAGCCATACTATTTGTTGATTCTAGGCATTGACAAAGCAAAGACATAAATCCAAAAAACGAGACAAGACAACAAGATCACAACTAAACACTAAGCGCGACTACAAATGAATTTCAATGCAAAAGAGTATATCACATTTATATTAAGACAAACTTAACAACACCACATCCTTCATTCACGTCACAATCGTAGAGTGGAAGATTTAGTTGTATCAGTTGGCGTTTCACGATATTATAACCAGGTATGAATCGTCTATAATATGTTAGTTATGATGGTATTACAAACAATTAGACAAGTGCCACCCTACTAATATCTGATTGCATATTGATGAGACAATAGCTCTCCCCTACTCTACTTTCCTACTGGAACATATAACTATCTATCAGCCAGCTTGTAGGTTCTGACATGTGTAGATAAGATGCAAGTGGAAAACCATCTATTATCTAGTAAGTTTACTCCGAATAGCGTATTGTCATCACGAGTTGGCTTGCTATCTCAATTGTATTTACTACATTTGTATAGCAACACATTCCTATTACTTATAATATTACCCGATACAAATGTATGTGTGATAAAAAAGAGACTATGTTAATCGAATCAGAGGGAATTATAGAGCGTGTACGCTACATGATGGATTCCATGGAGCTAAACGCTACAGCTTTTGCTACAGAGGCAGGTATTACGCCGTCTGTTATCAGTCATATGCTCAATGGGCGCAATCGTCCCACCATAGAGACGCTGAATAATATCATTGCTGCCTATCCATCGTGGAGCTATGAGTGGCTACTCTTTGGCAAGGGGACACCTAAGCTAGAAGAGGAAAAGAGCACTGCACCATCTTTAGAAGGCACCCTTTTTGGCACCTATGAGAGTGGTAGCTCATCGTCTCCACAACCTGCACAGCGAAAGCTCACGAACGAGTTTACTTCACAGAGTCATGGAGCACCCTTTCCATTTACAAGAGAGGAAGTTGAGCAGATACGTCAGATGCTTTGCCAGCCACACGCTCCAGAGCGTGAAGTCCACGAAATACGCATCTTTTATAGTGACGGGAGCTACGAGATATTCGTTCCTCAGAGCAATAAGAAATAAAGGTTGTCTCGTACAGTAAAAAGCAAAGGCTGGCTACTTGATTGAAAGCAGACAGCCTAAACGGTTGTATCTAAAAAGGAGTAATGCTCCCCTCTAGCGAAGTGCTTTGTCGTAATGAAAGGTGAGCGTTAGGGAGATCATGTGGCTCAGCTGGCTCCGTGTGGCGGTGCGCTGAGTCCACCAGAGCGCACCCTCCAGTCGCAACGCTCCGAAGCTGGGGATGGGTACTTCTAGTGTGGGATAAACGCCTAGTCGCCACTGCACCTCTGCTGTACGAGCAGACGCTAGGAGCGGTCCCCCATAGGGTGCGTAGTAGCGGTGCCCGTAGGTGGCATCTGTCGCTAGTCGCAGGATCTTGTGTCGCCAAGCCAAGCGGGCATAAAGGGCATATCCCAGCGGTGGCTCAGGCTTGCCGTCACGGAGCGAAGAACCTAAGATGTGCAGAGAGCCTTCGACTGCACCCTGCTCGGCATACTTATATTGTGTAGTCACCCCAGTGGCACCCGCTAAGTAGGTGTGTAGCGTGTCTGGAGAGGACATTTGCTGTATCTCTCCTGCCCGATGGTGGGCCGTAGCCTGCAGTGAGAGTTGCGTCTTCCAGCTTTCGCTGCTGTGGAGCTGATAAGCTGTGGATAGTAGGGCTGAAAAAGCCTCCTGATGAGTCTCTCCAGGGAAGATAAAGCCTTGCCAATCCACAAGAGCTTCTAGCGCAAAGCGAGGATAGTACAACTGAATCATTGCACCCTGCGCAGGGTCTCGTGTGAAGCTGTACTCAGGATCGTAGAGCGGTGAGACAAGCGAGAGCGACTCGTCTTGATCAATAGTGGACGAGGCTACACCTCGCAGCGCCAGCGTATGCGCCCCGAGGAGCGTTCCCATCGAGACGGTGATATGATCATTTGGTCTGTATTGTAGGGAGAGGATAGGACGTAGATGCACGCCACTCCCCTGCTCCTTAGGGTCACCGCTCCAGTGTGGCAAGTGGTCGTACCACCCACCTCGTGGATAGCGCTGTGCACCTAGTAAAGTGAGGTTGTAGACGCCCCCCACAAGACGCACCTGACGATGCTCGAGTGCCACCGTGGGAGCCAATTGCCACCCGGGGAGTGTATAGCCGAGCTGGTAGTCGGCGTGATACTCATTATTGCGAAAGAAGGTAACCGCGTCTACCCCCACACTCAGACGCAGAGAGTCCGCACCCAGCTGCTCGGCATTGCTGGCAAAGAGTACGGAGATCGGGGCTAGCAGTAGGAGGATCGTCCCCAGTAACTGTCTTGCCTTCATCACGCCTGACGGACGAAGTGGTAGAGCAGTGCACTCGCTCTCATCGGGGTAAAGAGAGAGCGTATGTGGTAGGAGAAGCCGACGCCAAAGGCTTTGAGCCAAGTAATGAAGTTAATACGTCCTCCCTGCTTGTAGCTTTCGCTCAGCAATGCAATGTAGTAGACATCTAGTCGCTGCGGACGAATCTTCTTTAAGGTGAAGTGGTGCGCTTCAACCGTTTGCCGCATAGAGTGTGGCGTAAAGTGCCACAGATGACGCGGCACATCGTAAGCGGCCCAGAGCGCACGGTAGTAGCTAGCGTCAAAGCTCTGCGCATTAGGCACAGCGATGCAGAGCGTCCCCCCAGACTTGAGTAGCTGTTGGTACATCTCCAGTTGATCGGCAAGATCTGGGAGATGCTCTAGGCTATGCCATAGGCAGATAAGGTCTAGCTGACCAGATAGTTCGGAGTGTTGCGCCACAAACTCTTGGGTCGTGGCAAAGAGTTGCTCGCTGGGAATCTGCTGAGCGCACAGCTCTCGTGCTGCCTTGCTCTGCTCCACGACATACGCCTTGCACCCTCGCTCCTGCATAGCGTGGGCAAAAGCACCGACGCCCGCCCCGACCTCCAGCATCATCTGCGGAGCTGTCGCACAAAGCTTGCGAGCGGTCCGAACCCGCCGTCCCGTGCGGTAGCGCTTCACCGCACGATAGATGCGAGCCATACCGCCCCGCCCCTCTGTCTGATGACTCAGATATTCGGAGCTGTCGTAGTAGTGCCCTAGCTCCTCTGCGGGAGGTGGCGTCAAGGTCTGTAGCAGTCCACACTGGTTGCAGCGACCTATGGCATACCGCTCGTGCGACACAAGGTGGTCCTCACACTCCCACAGCTCGGTATAGCTACTATTATGGCAGTGCGGGCAAGTTTGATCGGAGAGACTACATGCTATCATAGCTAGACGAGACTATTTGCTGGTACTCTTTTTGGCCTCCTGCCATAGCGTCTCCATCTCCTCTAGTGAGAGGTCGGTGATTCTCTGACCACGCGCCTTGGCCGTCCGCTCGATATACTCAAAGCGGTCGATAAACTTACGATTCGTCCGCTCCAGCGCATTGTCGGGGTTCACACCATAGAGACGAGCCACATTGACAATGCTAAAGAGCAAGTCCCCTATCTCGGCCTCTAGGTCGTCAGCACTCCCCGAAGTCATCTCCTGCTCGACCTCCTGCAGCTCTTCGCGCACCTTCGCCCAGACCTCCTCACGCTCCTGCCAGTCGAAGCCGACGGCACGCGCCTTGTCCTGTATGCGGTACGCCTTGATCAGTGCTGGCAGAGCCGACGGCACGCCCGAGAGGACCGACTTATTGCCGTCCTTCTCCTTTTGCTTCACCTGCTCCCAGAGCTGTACCACCTGCCCTGCATCCTCGACCTGCTCGGTAGCATAGATGTGCGGGTGGCGAAAGATGAGCTTGTTGCACAGCTTGTTGCACACATCTACAATGTCAAAGTTCCCCTGCTCATCCCCTATGCGAGCATAAAAGAGGACATGCAGTAGCACGTCGCCTAGCTCCTTAGAGATAGCGTTCGTATCTCCTTGCTCTAGCGCCTCGCTCAGTTCGTAGACCTCCTCGATGGTGTTCGCCCGTAGCGACTCATTCGTTTGCTTGCGGTCCCACGGGCAGTGCGTGCGCAGATTGTCTAGGACATCCAGTAGACGGGAGAAAGCCTCCAGCCGTTCATCTTTGCTGTGTATCATAGCTTGTCTATTATTATAGTGCAAAGGTACCACTTTGAGGACAAAGCGCCTCACCCGTCGAGTCGCTCCTACAGGTTTCCAAAAACTTTCCAGCGTTGGAACTAAAGAGTTCCTCCCTTGGAACTGAAGAGTTCCTCCCTTGGAACCGAAAAGTTCCTGCCTTGGAACTAAAAAGTTCCAAGAGGGGAACTATTTTTGGAACTCGTATATGCTAAGGTATCAGCACGATACGAATGGCATAGACGACAGTCCACGCGGATCAGACTTAGCGGGAGAGCATCTGTTTTCCATCGAGGCAAGACGAGTAACGATTTGTTGTCATAATCCTGACACAATAACCTTTAAAGAGTACAGACGCCTAGGGGTTTGCACCACACAAAATCTCGTACGGACTGCAGTTGCTTTGTCTTCGGTTTGCTTTTTCGTATATTTGTAGGCGAAACAGCGTACAAATGTCGACTAAAATAAAACAGCTGCAGAGGCAATCCCAAGAGACTCCAGTCCTCTTTTCAGCCTGGTTGGAGCAACAGGGTCTTACCAGGTCAGAGTTAGCTGACTTCGTAAGGCGTAACTGGTTACAGCGAATAGCCAATGGTGTATATTGCTTTGATGGATATACTCCGACTCTATACGCTGTTCTCTATTCTTATCACAAGCTTTTAGGCAAGAAGTATGCTCTTGGAGCATCTACTGCATTAGGATTACGGGGCTTCTCTCATTATGGATATATGGGAGAGGAACCGACATTCTTATACGAGCCCAGTGGTGAGCATATACCCAAGTGGCTCAAGACAAGCCGTCTCTTTGCAAATCTCCAAATCTTTAGCACGAATCTCTTCTCTGGTAGTGAGATAGGTATCGATCTACTTGAAGTAGGTGGCTACGAAGTTTTTGCATCCTCTCCAGAAAGGGCTATACTCGAGGTCTTATCATTGTCTCCCCAGTACTACTCTCTTATGGACGCGTACTATGTGACAGAGATGCTTACTACGCTAAGGGTCAACTTGCTACAAGAGCTACTGGAGATAAGCCGTTCTGTCAAGGTTAATCGACTACTCCTGTACTTTGCAGACAAAGCTCAGCACCCATGGTTCAGACGACTAGATGTCTCAAAAATAAATCTAGGAAAGGGAAAGAGAGCCTTAGCAAATCCTGGTGTATATGTAGAGAAATACCAGATAACAGTACCTCAGGAATTATATGATTACGAATAACTATAGAAGTAAGGTTGAACTTCTGATACGTATCATCCCAGCCATCACGGAGGAAGAGGATCTGGCAATACATGGTGGTACAGCGATCAATCTTTTCGTCAAAGACCTGCCACGCTACTCAATAGATATCGACCTTACCTATGTCCGGATATTAGGACGCACAGAGAGTATTGATAACATCAATGCCTACTTGAGAAGAATCTCGGAGAAGTTAAAGCAGTCGATCAAGGGAATTCAAATTGCACATCGTCCAGATATTTGTAAGCTCCTTTGTAGCTTCAGAGGAAGTCAAGTTAAGATTGAAGTCAATCAGACAAAGCGTGGTGTTATTTCTGGAACTCCTCAAGTGACTCCATTGTGTACAAAAGCGCAAGATGAGTTTGGGATGTATTGCGAGGCAAATGTTGTCCCCATTCCACTTTTATATGGAGGAAAGATAGCTGCGGCTCTTTCTCGACAACATCCTAGAGATCTCTTCGATGTCAAGTATATGGACTACTCATTGTCTGATGTAAAAGAAGGAATACTATACAGCCTCCTAGGTAGTGACCGGCCTATATCAGAGTCGATCTTGCCCAACCTAATTGATCAAACAAAGGTGATGGAGACACAATTCATGGGAATGACTGATACGCCATTTACTTATCAAGACTATGAAGTCTCCCGTTCGGAGTTAATCCAAGGGATTCAAGACCTATTCTCAGAGTCGGAAAAAGACTTCTTGATCTCATTTGAGAGTGGCACACCTCAATGGTCTCTTATACCATACCCAAGCTTCGAGCAGTATCCGTCTGTGGAGTGGAAACTTTTGAATATCAATAAGCTGAAAGAAAAGGATTCAGCAAGCTTCGCCAAGCAAATTGCAAAGCTAAAAGAAGCATTGGGCAGATAATGCACGGATCACTACTTGTGACGCTAGCCGCTTTGGAGTATGACATTCAATCTGAGGGGAGTAGAGTCATCTAAAAAAAGAGATTGACTCTTACCATCTTGACGTCTTCATCTTGGTATTTGAGTACGGAGAGATAAGTCTCCCACAGCTTAGGGGAGCGGCAGGATGTGCTTGATACGAAAGGAGGGAGAGTGAAGCTCGGTGAAGTGGAGCAGTAGCCTGCGCAGGGTCTCGTACTCTTCGGTCGAGAAGCTATTCGGTGCAAAGTGCTCTAGGTCGTATCGCAGGAGTCTCGGTAAGGCACTCTGGAGCTCTGGCGTAAGCAGCACGGAGTAGTCGGTCTGGAGCGGGAGTATCGTCCATTGCTCGAGGTCTAGCCAGTGTATCCTATGGCTTTCTAAGTCAAGGCTTCGCATCTCTAGCCCCTCTGGGAGGTACCCTTTGGTACGTAGTATGGAGGTTAGCAGAGCTAGGTCAAAGCCTTGTAGCTCCTCAAGGCTCTCGATGCAGTCTAGCTGGTCTAAGGCTTGCACGACGATAGTATAGAGCTTCAGATCCTCTGGCTCCTGTGCGAGCAGCTCTCTGAGGAGCTGGGATAGATAGAGGAAGTAACCGCTAGCGGCTGGCCACTGAGCTAAGGGGAGTGTACCACGGACGAGCTGTACCTGACGAATGAGCTTGACGGGCTGACTGGCTGGCGAGGGGGTTGTAATCTGCAGACCTCGTAGCGGTTGGAAGAGGTTGCTCGTCGCTCGGCTCCTGCCACCGATGGGTACGGAGAAGGCTGTAGCCCCCCACAGGTCGGTGTAGAGCGTAGCTATGAGTGAGCGGTCTGAGTACGGGATGACACGCAGCACGATGCCCTCGACGGTGGTGATCATAGGCGTGTAGCGGTACTCGGTGTGAGCAGGGGCCGCAGCTCCCGCAGATCTCTGATCTCAAGCACGGAGTGCTGCTGCTGGTCATATTCGGGCATCGGGACTTGCCATAGATTGTACCAGATGGAGTCGATGCCACTGTTGAAGGCACAAATGATGTCGCTCGGCCAACTGTCCCCAATGACGAGTGCCTCCTGGCGGCTACAGCCTACTGCCTTCAAGGCGTAGTCTAGAAATTCAGGCGCAGGCTTAGGCACACCGACATGGTCGACGAGTATCACTTTGTCAATGTAGGGTGCCAAGCCCGAGCCGTTGATCTTGCCATACTGCGTCTCTTCAAATCCATTACTCACGATACAGATGGTGTAGTCTCTATGTAGCTCTGCGAGTACCTCTAGGGCATGCGGTATAAGGCCTGTCTGCTGCTGCACGTACTGCATAAACCTTTGGTTGAGCAGCTTGACCTGCTGGTCGCTCCACGAGACTTGTCCCCGTAGAGGATAGCGCAGACGATCTAGAAGTAGCTGCTCCTTGCTGATATACCCCTTGCGGTAGTCGTCCCAGAGCTGCTCCTGATGAGGGAAGTAGACGGCAAAGTAGTCCTCAAAGGTGGCGTAGTAGGCGCCCCACCCCTCCTCATCGTAGAGTCTGTGCAGGCTAGCTTTATTATTGTCAAAGGTAGCCCAGAGCGTGTCATCAAGGTCGAAGAGTAGTGCTTTGTACTTCATAGGTTTGCTCGCAAACTAGAGATGAGTCTCATAAACTTCAAAGGGGAGGTGTCTTAGGCACCTCCCCTTTTGCATTAATAATGTGTCAGGAGACAGATTAGTAGATCTGTATGACAAGTATCTTAGAGAGGCTCCAGAACTCTTTAGGATTAGTGATCTCTAGGGTTAGCATCTTGTCCTCTCCCTTGACCAGCTTGTAGCTAGACCCAGGGTGCTTCGTCTTGAGCTCTGCTCTCTTTTCATAGAGCGGTATCGAAGTAACCTTGCGTAGATCAATCTGCGTGAAGTAGTCTGACTGATAGCCCTCTGTGACGACCTCACCATTGCGGATGATGTTCATATCCTTAAGGTCGCGAGAGGTACCAATACAATAGCGTACGGTGTTGAGGGCAGCGTCCTGACGCTCTAGCTCAGCTTGCTGGGCTGCAGAGGTCTTGCTTAGATTCTCCACATTGCTGTGCAGGTCTGTGACCATAGAGTCGAGGACACCGATAGCGTAGTTCTTGCGCTTGAGCTCCTCGGTGAGATCTAGGATCTCAGCATTCTTAGCGTTGAGCTGCTCTTGTAGCGTGCCGATGGTGCGCTGTAGGGAGCTGTTTTTGTTTCCAGACTGAGCGAGCTTCTTGTTGAGGAGGTCGATGGTCTGACGGTTAGACTCCAGCTTCTCATTGATAAGACGCAGATTGTCCTCGATCTTAGCACGCTGAGACTGGGGCACCTCGCTATTGCTATCTAGCGATATCATGCCCTCTAGTTGCTGTATCTGAGCAAAGTTTTGGATCACCATGTTGATTAGTGAATCCTGCTCAGCAACTTGCGTGCGGAGAGACTGCAGTTCGGTGAGCTCCTTCTGTCGCTCTTCTTCCTGCTTACTGTTTTTACCGCAAGCGGTGAGCATCAGTAGCACTACTACCAATGCTGATAAAGTGAGAGATAGTGACTGTTTCATAATTGTATAGTTGTATCTTCTGTTATGTGTTTACTGTTATTTTTAGAGTCCTTGATGGGCGTAGCACCAGCTACGACGATAACAAACTCCCCGCGAGGAGCTGTCTCTGCAAAGTGGTCGCTCAGCTCTTGTAGCGTGCCTCGCCGCACCTCTTCGTGTAGCTTCGACAGCTCACGACAGGTAGCCGCCTGTCGCTCGGCGCCGAAGTATGTGATTAAGTCCGCCAGCGTACGACAGACTCGGTATGGCGACTCATATATGATGATGGTTCGTGTCTCGGTAGCTAGTGCCGTAAGGAGTGTCTGCCGCCCCTTCTTGACGGGGAGAAAGCCCTCATAGCAAAAGCGTGTCGTGTCTAATCCACTAGCAACTAATGCAGGAACGAAAGCGGTGGCTCCTGGCAGGCAGGTGACCGTCACGCCTGCATCTATGCAAGCTCGTATGAGCATAGCTCCTGGATCATTGATGCCTGGCGTACCGGCGTCGCTGATGAGCGCGACGGAGGTACCCTCGGCAATGCGCTGAGCTAGTCGCTCGGAGGTCTTGTATTCGTTGAACTTATGGTGGCTCTCCATAGGCTTCGCTATCTCGTAGTGCCGCAGCAATACGGAGGAGGTACGTGTGTCCTCGGCAAGGATCAGATCAGCCTCACGTAGAGCTTCTAATCCACGTAGGGTGATGTCTCCCAGATTACCTATAGGGGTCGGTACGACCGTTAGTTGAGCCATTGTAGTTATACTGCGTTCTTGACTTGTCAATAGACAATTACAGTGCAAACTTACAAAAAACTCGTGGAATCTAGCATTACTGCTCCGATCTAAACGGAGAAAGCAGTTGTCTACAAAGCTTTTATGAGTATGCGGACTTATTCTATATCTTGCTCTTCTTGCAGTGTGACCCCATAGATCTCCCCTGCCGCTGCAACAAACGAAGGCATATCGCCTTGTCGTAGCTGTATCGTGAGATGGTACTGAGAGGTGTAGTCCTGAGCGATGATCTCTGCACCGTGGTTCTTAACAAGGAGCATTACGGGTCCCATCAGATCCATCTGGAAGCTGAGCGTGACACGACCATATAGGATAACCTCTCTGACTGTTGCCTTGTCTAGAGCTAACTCGGTCGTAGAGCGGTAAGCATCAATCAGTCCACTAGTACCGAGTTTGACCCCGCCAAAGTAACGGACGACTGCCACGACCACGTTGGTTAAGTCACGAGAGAGTAAGCGTCCTAGGATAGGCTTGCCCGCAGTGCCTGATGGCTCTCCGTCATCGTTGGAGCGTGTCTCGTACTCCTCATTTCCATAGATCGAGTAAGCCCAGCAGACGTGCGTCGCACTGTAGTGCTCCTTGCGAAGCTCGGAGACACACTCTAGAGCTTCCTCAGCACTAGCGACCGGATAGCAGTAACCGATGAAGCGGCTCCGCTGAATGTTTTGCTCGTCAATGGCTGGCGACTGGATGGTGTGGTAAAAGTCTTTCATCGGTAAGGCTTCCTCAGATTAGTTGAAGTTGGGCTGCTGCGAGAAGTCGCTCTCTAGGATATTGACATCTCCACTCTTATGGTACTGCACGCCATCGGCGCCCTCAGCGGTGATGACGTAGTAGTAGACCCCGCTCGGCACGGGCTTGCCTCGACAGGTGCCGTCCCAGCCACCATTGGGATCATTCCAGCTATAGATCAGTCCGCCCCAAGAGTCGTAGATGCGTCCTTCGAAAGAGATAAGCGACTGATGCACCACCTGAAAGAGGTCATTGACTCCAGGACTGCTAAAGGGAGTAAAGACGTTCGGCACCTCTAGCCTAGAGCTTTGCACCGTTACCACAGCGGGCTGAGAGGTGGCTGTGCAACTGGCTGTACGATCACTCGCCTTGCCATACAACGTATAAGTACCCATCTTGTCAAAGGTATACTGAGCTTTGCGTCCGTTGAACTGCATCACCACGGGAGCGTCCTCCGAGCTGGAGGCGCCATCAGCGATGATGATTTGGTAAAGCACTGTAGCAGGCTCATTAGCGACCAAATCAATCTCCACCGTGGCGGGAGCCGAGAGACTGGAAGGGAGCTGCCCCGCATTGCTTGCGGTCGAGTCCGCCGCCTGCGACTGCCCAGAGCTAAGCAACCGATATCGAGCGTGTAGCTCGACACGACGAGCTTGTAGCACAGGACTCTCTATGGGCAAGCCGTACTGATTGGAGACATCCTCGGTAAAGCGGTCGCCGATGATAGCAAAAGAGGTGTCCGTCAGCGGAGCTATCAGGTGCCATGAGCCTCCATTGGTCTCGGGGAGCTGCTCTTCCTTTTGCTCTACGGTGAAGGCGTGAGTCTCCTCCTTGTAGACTAAGTCTTGATAGCGCACTACTAAGCCACGATCCGCCTGCATGGTAGCGCCTTGTAGCGTATGATAAGATATGGGAGCGAGCGGACGAGAGAGGGTGAGTGTCACCTGCTGGCAAGGCTCAGCAGCATCGTAGTCCGCTGTCAGAGTGAGATTTCGTAGAGAGACACGGCTGTAGTCAAAGACCCAGTAATAGGCCCGTGTCATCATGATCTGACTTGGCTGAGCGGTGAAGTAACCGCACTCCAGCTGCGCATTTGGCACGGTAACGGTTGTACCCGCATACTGCGCCGTAGCGACCGGCTGCGCCTCCTGTATCGAGGTGGTGTAGCTGTAGAGCTGCTCTCCCGCAGCTATGGGAAAGGTCAAGGAGACATCGCCACTCCCCTCTCCACTAGCAGGATGATAAGCCAAGAGCTGTACCTGCTGCCCTATGGGAGTGTAGGGCTGGCTCAGCTTGCCTGGGCTAGCTAATATGCTCTGCGCTGAGAGTGTCACGGCAGAGCTGACGAGTATGAGGAGTGATAGGATCAGGCTTCTAGTCTTCATGTGGCGTGATGTATAATGTGTCCAAATGGTACAACTACTTGCGTCCACAGATTGTCTTGTAGTCGCAATACTTACAGACGTCCAGTACGGTCGTTTGAGCAAACTCCCCCTCTGGATCTACTAACATGCTCAGATAGTGAGTGACAATCTCTTTGATTTCGTCAAGGGCTATAAAGTCCTTAAAATATATCGCCCCTTCACTAGCTGGGATAGCTGGAGCTAGCGAATAGAGTGTAGGCTGTATCTCGCTAATAGCTTCTTCCGCCTGCTGTGCATAGAGCATAGCGTAGAGACAGGACTGTAGGATGTAGCCTCCTAACTTACAATTGCCTCCATTCTGACGCCAGCCATCGAGCGTTTCTGTATTTAGCTCCTCTGCTGTTTTAGGCTTTCTGATGGCACCTGTCTTGTAGTCTACGATGCGACGCACTCCCCCACTGATTCTGTCTACTCGGTCGGGCTGACCTGTAAGGTGTATCGTATGCTTCTTGCCGTTATGCTGCCACTCAAAGGAGACGTTCCTCATCTTCGTCTCACTAGCCAGCAGTTGGAGCGTGCCATTTGAACCTAGCAAGAGCCGATCTATCTCTAGAGCCTTGTAGATGTATCGCTCCAAGTCTGTCAGGAGGATGTTATCTGGGGCACTCTTGTCAGAGACAATATCCTTGTAAAGCGCGACTAACTTCGTACGGCACACCTTGTGCTCGAGATGACTCTCCTGAATAGCATCTCCGTGCTTCTCTTTTAGCTCTTTGTAAAACCACTCCAGATAAGCATGCACCATCGAGCCGAGCTCTATCTGTGTCACGACTCCCGGCTCAGGACGTGGCTCACCGATACCCTTTATCTTCTTGAGGTAGAACTGGTAAGGACAATTATAGTAAGTGATCAGATCGGATGGGGAAAAAGTCTTCTCGCCCGTCGCTATCTGCTCCATGTAGCGATGCACCGCCTCGTTTTTGCCTGTAATGAGAGGTACTGTCTCGTCTCTAGCCTCCAAAGGGTCTGCATAAGCAAGCTCATCGAGTGGTAAGTTCGTCAGATAACGTATCTGATCCACATAGCGCGAAGGCTCCATCGAGGAGATACTCTTAGGGCGTGTATCTTGAAGTAGATAGACCCTCTTAGCTCCTTGTATAAGGCGATAGAAGTGGTAAGCATTGGTATCGTCTTCGGTGCGGTAAGTGGTCATACCAAAGGCTCTCCGCAGCATATCAGGGATAAGCGTCGTCGTATGGCTCGACTTAGGCAGATCACCTTCCTGCACATTGAGCATGATCACATAGTCAAAGGTCAGCGTACGGGTCTCCAAGAAGCCCATCACCTGCAAGCCTTCTAGCGGAGCCCCTTCGAAGGGGATGCTCCCCACAGCCATCAGTTGCTCCAAGAGATAGGCTACATGCTGCGGGGTGTCTAGCAGATGCCGGTCACTCTCATTCGGTTGTAGCAGGTTAGAGACCTGCGTAACATAGCGGATGATTTGGTCGAGCGCTTCCGAGAGGATCACTTGATCTATTGGCTCGTCAGCAGTCTCGTCCTCATCTTCCTCAGGTGCTGACGAGGTCCCTTTGAGCAACTCTAGCTGTTGTCTCACACGACCGAGTAGCTCTCTGCCTGTGAGGCTGGGTGTCAGTAGATCCAGGAGAGGCTGTCGTACCGCAACATCAGCATCTTTCGTAACCTCCTCTATTATCTTGCGAAGCTCTGACGCTGTGATGGCGTAGTGGTGTAGTGCTATCTGGTCCACCAAGGCAGTTGTTAACTCACCGAAGAGCTTTCGCGTCAAGGGTGCGGTCAGCCAAAGCTGCAGACGTGAACAAGTGATCTTGACACGCTCCACTTTTCTCTCCAAGGGAGCAACAAGACCAAAGATATTAAGGTATCTGCGTACCCAAGTTGCCACAGAGGTGTACTGGAGGGGGTAGCCCATCGTCACATTGAGCGACGTGCAGGTTGGCTGCTTGAGCGAGTTCATCAGAGGGATAAGCGTCTTCTCATCGTTAAGCACAATGGCTATGCGTAGCTCCTCAAGCGCTGTAGCGTCTTCTCTGACAATCTCAGCAATGAGACTGTTGACCACCTGTGGCTGGAGAATGGTAGAGTTGAGCGAGAGAAGCTGTATCTCTGGCGAATATACACGAGCGACCTCCCCGCCTAAGACATCTCCACCAAGGAGCCTTACGTTTTCTCCGATTGTACGATAGAGATGCTCTGTAAATTCATCCGTAGCGTCTAGAGAGACTCTCTGCCAGTAGAGCTGCACCTTTAGCGCATCCGCATTGGCTCTCTGGAGCTTCTTGATGATTGTCTGCTCCGCTGGCGTGAGGTTGTAAAGCCCGACGAAGGTGACCAAGCTGATCTTCGAGCCACTATGACGACTTAGAGCTCTGAGTAGATCCTCCTCTGTGAAGTCCTTCCCCGCAACAAGCCTATAGGCAGCAGCTCTATAAGCGACCCCAAGCGCTGCTAAACGCTCATTAAATAGTCGATAAACGTCTCGCCATATGGCGGAAAAGTGAAGGTACTCTTCTTGTGGACCCTCAAGATCTTTACTGGAAAGCGTGCGCCAAAACTCTTTGATTGCTTTACGTTCCTCTTCTGTTAGGAAGGAGTAATCGTCAAAGGCATCCAGCTCCTCGAGATTTCCCAAGAGCATCTCCACATTTGCCAAGGCTAGATCCATATCCTGGAAGTCTCGCAGCATGCGCTCCGTCTGACTCAAGCGGAGCAACTGATCTGCTGCTGGCTTTTCCTCTTCCTGCTTAGCCAGATACGTTGCGTAGACCTCATAGAGTATCGAGACAAGAGCCGTATTGTCTAGGATGATCCGCCCGCTCATCTCAGTGATCCACTCATCGATGGTGACGATACGAGGCAAGATGGTCGCAGGCGCACACTGAAGTTGTGCAACTAACTGACGCTGTAGAAAAGTGCCTGAACGCTTTGTCGGTACCACCAGCAGCTGCTCTCTTAGGGGAATGCCACTAGCGAGTAGTCGACTAACGACCAGCGAGAGAAAGTTGTCATTAGAGTCCATAGATGCCCAAGACTAAAAGGTTGTTGCACATATGTAGTCCGACCGATGGCCAGAGCGAGCCTGTTGCCCAGCGCAGGTAGCCCAGCAGTAGAGCTAGAAAGAAGATCTGTAGCATCCCCATAGGGTTGAGATGCATCACGGTAAAGAGGAGTGCGGGAAGCAGAATGACGCTCCAGCGTGGGAAGTGTCTCAACATCATCCACCCCATGAGCGCCCCTCGGAAGAATAACTCCTCAGCAAGCGGCGTTAGCACCCCCACCGTGAGAAAGAGCCACCCTAGGTTAGCGTTCTCTATGAGTGCAGACTGAGCCTCTTGAGCCACTTCACTCCAGTTACGTAGCCAAGCTCCACCAAGGCTCTCAGGCCATACAGCGACGAGTGCTTCATTGCTCCATGCGAGGAATATGTAGATAGCCACCGCAAGTATTGCGTAGAGGAGGCAGCGTACGAGCTTCACCCCCTTCAGGTATTTGTTTAGCGGTTCGAGTGGAAGGGCTAACAGTTCGTAAGGCTCCTGCGGAGCAGGCTGACGATAGAGCCAGCGGTAGCCCCATAGATAGGTCCACGTGGCAAGTAGCGCACCGCCTCCGAAGGCAATGACACCGGCTAGGGTGATCGGTAGCAGTTGATAAGCCACCACAAAGAGAAGTAAAGAGAAGAGGAGCAGTAAGACTAGCATCAGCGCACTCTAAAATAATAGCCCAGCCCCATCGTAACTCCCAGCTCGCCCGCACGACCATAGTCGTCGCGCACTGTAGTGGCAAATATGTCGCTCAGACCGTAGTAGAAGTGTCCACTCAGTGTGATCCTATGCCTTTGCGCTATATCTAGACTCATGACGGGTCCACCCTTAAGTCCCCACGAAAACTTGCTCACAAGCGGGTAGACATGTCGTCTCTTTACGACAGCTCGCGTCTCTTCACTCGGTGTGGGGCTACTCACATCTCGTATGATATAACCCACGCTCGGTCCCACCTCGACTCCCAGCTGGAAGGCGCCAAAGGGATAGTAGAGATGCATCATCAGCGTCAAGTCGATGAAGTCCATATCTCTTGAGAATTTATAGGCGATCGGCTCCGTGTACTCCTCTCGCCATCCTCGCTGCTCATAGGAGAGACGCATCGTCATACCCGTATAGTTCTGATTGGTCAGTAGCACCGCCACATAACCCATAGCCCCTAGGTGAGGTAGCATCTCCACACGAGGCACCAAGTCTAACATCGAACCACTCACACCTCCACCACCTCCTATACGCACCTCTAGAGGCTTCAGCTGCGAGCGCTGAGCCTGTGTGGGGAGTACGGTGCAGAGGAGCACGAGGAGCAGATCGCTCCACCATTTAATAGCACTTCTCATACTGCTTACCTACTCAGCTAACGGAATCTGTACACGTCGCTCCCCCAGTGGACTATAAGTGATGAAGAAGAGGTTCAAATTCGTATAGCCCCCTCTCCCAGAAGTGCGTCCTGCGATGGCTGGTGCAAAGAGAAAGCCCGACTGCACACCATCACTAGGCAGCTGATGCTGGTACTGCTGGAAGCCCCGTCCATAAGACGAGAGAGCTGCTACAAAGTAGCCCACTACATCGTATCCCAGCAAGGCATAGCTTGGGTAACCCTCCTCTATATCACGTCTGTACCAATGCTTGTACGCATCCCTAACCTGCTGACTCTCGGGCAGCTCCTTATCCCAGTAAAAGGTGGAGAAGATCGTAGCACCCACCTCCCGTAGACGATCATTCATCGCCTTGCCATAGGTCTGCCACTGCGGATAACCAAAGAGCTGATAGTCACTCGTTGAGAGCTGTGCATCACGCATCGCATCAAGTACTGCCGTGAGGTCATTTTTCTTGCTTGAGTTAAGCAGGATCACACACTTCTTACCACTCTGGCGAGGCCACTGTCCTATCGTTAGCTCCCGCAAGGAGCGACTTTGCATCGTGATGCCAGCCTCTCGACAAGCCGTCTCGATCGCCTTGAACTTGTCGTCCTGGTCACCATCGCCACAGCGCACGAGTAGTACTTCATAGTCGGCATAATGCTCGGCAAAAGCTCGTTGCAATCTCTCCGTGACACGGTACTGTGCGGGATTGAGCTGGAAAAAGTGATCGTACAGCTGCCCCTTGCCGCTCTGCCATACGAAGGGTGAGAGGTAAACAGCCTGCTGAGCCTTAGCTCGCTGAGCCAATAGCTCTACGCTCTGCTCTGAGTCGCCACCGATGATTAGGTCGTACCGCTCTCCTTCCTTGCTCTTGAGGAGTTGCTCGAGTGCTGAGGGATTGACAGCAGCATCGACCTGTAGATCAATGCTCACGCCCTGACGCTGCAACCGCTCGATAGCTAGGAGTGCTCCCTCGTAAAAGTGCAGATAGCGACTAGGCTGACCACTCTCTCGCAGGGGAAGTATCAGAGCCACTCGAACTTGCTCTATTTGAGTGCCATTCAGCGGGCTGGGCTTCTGCTTAAGCTTAGCCCCAGAGGCCACGACGAGTCGCTCCCCTGCTGCTATCTGTGCATCATGCTTCTGCGGGTTTAACTCTAGGAGCTGGCTCACAGTCAAGCCGTACTTACGACTGATGCTGTAGAGCGTCTCACCAGATTGTACCACGTGAATGCCTGGTTCTTCCTGCACGACCGCAGGTGCCTCAACATAGATCGTGTCAGGCTTGCGCTGGGGGATCAGGAGCGTCTGCCCCTCACGGATGCCCCACTGACTGCCTTCGTTAAGCCGGTAAATCTCCTCCTCGGAGACACCGTAGCGCTTGGAGATCGAGTAGACCGTCTCCAATTTCTTGACCACATGCCGCAGAGGTGTCTGTGCCATGAGCGTTGTCGTGACTAGGAACAGGCTCATGGTGAGCAAGAGGAGGCGCTGTAATATCTGTTTCATCGGTTTATCTCTCTTTTTACTTAGACAAAGGTAGCATAAATAGCACTCTTGGTCAACCGTTCGTCCCAAGAGATTTTAGTTTCATAGGGAAGAAACTACAGTTTCATAGGGAAGAAACTACAGTTTCATGCGGAAGAAACTGTAGTGCCAAGGGAGGTTGGCACTGGAGTTTCATCCGATGGAACTTACATCTTCTCGCCCTAAGGCAACAAAAAAGTCCCCGTAACAAAACTACGAGGACTCACAGATGTTTATTTGACGAGGTGACTATCGGGGGAGCTGTTCCGTGGCTAAGGCAGTCGCCACATCGTGGTAGTGCAACAGTGCTTCGAGCGTCGGTGCGGCGTCATAAGGCACGGCCGTCATGATTGGCTCGATAAGTTGTGCGATCTCGGTGAAGCCGATCCGCTCATCGAGGAAGGCGCGCACAGCAACCTCGTTGGCTGCATTGAGCAAGCAGGGGATGTTGCCACCCTGTCTGAAGGCTTCGAAGGCTAGGCCCAAGCAGGGGAAGTGGGCTGCGTCTGGCTCCTCAAAGTGGAGCGATGTGCCGACAAACGGTTGACGAGCTATGGGTAGCGGCTCACGCACACCGCCATGGAGCGCTAGGCTGATCGGGAGACGCATGTCGGGGACGGCTAGCTGCGCCTTGACCGAGCCATCGGCAAACTGCACCATCGAGTGCACAACACTCTCAGGGTGTATCAAGATAGAGATCTGATCTGCTGCGACGGCAAAGAGGTGGCACGCCTCCATCATCTCAAAGCCTTTGTTCATCATCGTCGCCGAGTCAATCGTCACCTTAGCGCCCATTGACCAACGTGGGTGATGGAGGGCATCAGCTACAGTAACTTGGCTTAGCTGTTCGAGAGGCATCTGCCAGAAGGGGCCTCCACTCGCCGTGAGCCAGATACGCTCTAGAGGGGTCTCCTCGCCCATCAAGCATTGGTAGATGGCGGAGTGCTCGGAGTCCACGGGGAGGATACGCACGTCGTGCTCCCGTGCAGAGCGCATGATGAGTTGCCCCGCCACCACGAGGGTCTCCTTATTGGCCAAAGCGATCTCATGCCCGCTCTCTATAGCCAGGAGTGTGGGGCGCAAGCCCGCAAAGCCGACGAGAGCGGAGAGCATGACGTCGTAATCGCTATGCTGCGCCAGTTCGCAGAGTCCTTCGGCGCCAACGAGCACCGTGCAGGTTAGCCTTTTGAGGAGTGCAGTGTGCTCTGTGGCGGCTTTTTCGTCAGCTACGACCACGACGGCCGGATGGTATTTCTCCACCTGCTCTACGAGTAGAGGTACGTTGCGATGTGTGGTGAGGGCATAGACGGAGAGCAGCTCGGGATGAAAGGAGATGACCTCCAGTGCCTGGGTGCCGATACTGCCTGTCGAGCCAAAGAGTGCGATGCGTCGCATAGTGTGTAGTCTGCTTGAGGAAATGGGGGTTACAGGTCTAGTAGCCCTTGGGGTATGTGGAGCTGGATGGTCTTGCTCTCAGGATCTATTGTCTCGACGAGCTCCTCGTGGATGGGGATCAAGTGCTGAGTGCCGTCGGAGGTTTCGATCGTGAGAAGGATGTTTTCCGTTTGGTCATTGACCTCTAGGATTGTGCCGACAGGTTCCCCCTCGGGGGTGACCACTTGGTAGTCGATGAAATGATCCCAACTATAAGCGACCTCGCTCTCTGCCAGTAGTTCCGTAGGAACGAAGAGACGCCACCCAGTCATCTGCTCGGCGATCGATCGGTCAGCAACATGCGCCAGGGTGAGCAGGTAACTGTCGCTTTTGCTACGATAACTCAGGAGCTGGTATGGTACGGGTAGCGCGTCGATCTCAGCAAAGAGGTAAAAGGCTTCGCGACTAGGGTCGCTGCAGAGGGTCTCCAGCTCGATGGTTAGGTAAGCGGCTAGCTCACCACGCACGCCGTGTGGCTTGCCTAGGTTACCAATGGGCGTGAGCTCTGGTACGGTAAAAGCGGTAGTTCTACTCATCGCGTCTCTCGATGTGAGCGCCTAGAGCGTTGAGTCGCTCGTGTAGATGCTGGTAGCCACGATCGATCTGCTCAGCATTGTTGACCACACTAGTGCCATCGGCACTCATGGCAGCAATCAAGAGCGCGATACCGGCGCGTATATCTGGCGAAGCCATCACGGCAGGACGCAGACGGGTCTGGTGGTCCTTACCAACGACCACTGCTCGGTGTGGATCGCAGAGGATGATCTGTGCACCCATATCAATGAGCTTATCTACAAAGAAGAGGCGGCTCTCAAACATCTTCTGATGAATGAGGACGGTACCCTTAGCTTGTGTTGCTACAACGAGGAAGACGCTCAGCAGGTCTGGCGTGAGTCCTGGCCACGGCGCATCGGCAATGGTGAGGATAGAGCCATCCATAAAGGTCTCTATCTCGTAGCTCTCTCTGGCGGGAATGATGAGGTCATCGCCTTGCTCTATGATTTCGATGCCGAGCTTGCGAAACATCTGCGGGATGAGTCCTAGGTCGGGCAGACCGACGTTCTTGAGCGTTAGCTCGCTCTGCGTCATAGCTGCGATGCCAATGAAGCTACCCACCTCGATCATATCGGGTAGGATACGATGCGTCGTTCCGTGTAGTCGCTCGACACCCTCGATGGTGAGCAGGTTAGAGCCGATGCCAGAGATGCGGGCTCCCATAGAGACGAGCATACGGCAGAGTTGCTGTATGTACGGTTCGCAGGCAGCATTATAAATAGTGGTCTTGCCCTCTGCTAGGACAGCCGACATGATCACATTGGCAGTACCTGTCACGGACGCCTCCTCGAGGTGCATGTAAGCACCTCGTAGATGTGGCACCTCTATGCGAAAAGCCCTATGCTCCTGATCATACTCGCACTCCGCACCTAGGGTGGCAATGCCAATCAAGTGGGTGTCTAGTCGACGACGTCCTATCTGATCACCGCCAGGCTTGGGGAAGACGGCGTGCCTACAACGACCGACGAGAGGCCCGACGAGTAGGACGGAGCCGCGCAAGATCTTGCTCTCATGGAGGAACTGCGGAGAGTCAACGAAGTCTAGATCTATCTCCTGAGCCCTGAAGCGATAGCTATCGTGACTGAGTCGTGTCACCTCGACACCGAGCAGCTCTACGAGCTTGATGAGGTTGTTGACATCGAGGATGTCTGGGACATTCTCTAGGATGACCTCTTCGCTGGTTAGTAAGGTGGCGGCGATGACTTGGAGTGCTTCGTTTTTAGCTCCCTGTATGGTTACCTCGCCATGGAGTCTGTGACCTCCCTCGATGATGTAAGATGCCATAAGCTAGTATCGTAAGAGTAAGATAGTGAGTGTCTGTATCGGCTAACGTCTAGAACGGTTGGGGCGGCCGCCACGGCGACCTCCTCCTCTGGAGTTGTTGCCTCCTCGTGCTGGATGCCTGTACTGTCGTCTAGAGCGGTTGCCACCCCGGCCCTGAGGTGTGCGTCGTGTGGCAGCGTCTAGCTGGTGCTCCTCTTCGGTCAGCACGAGCTTACCGCCAGAGAGTTCATAGAGATCCTTAAAGATGGTGTAGTCGTCGACGGCACGTTTATTCCACAAGATATAAGCCTGCTTCATGCGGTTGGCTATGGAGAGTGCCAAAGCCTCGCGCTCGTCACCCTCGGGCATCTCGCACGCTTTCTTGATCAGCTCCTGAATGAGGTGACCATAGTGGCGGTAGATGATGTCGTCCTCGGGATAGGACAAGGGTTCGGGCGCACCACGGAGTGCCTCCTCGTGAATAGGCTCTACGGGGTAGTCAATGTCTAGCGCAAAGTGCGACATGATGGCGAGGTGATCCCAGAGGACTTTGTGATCCTCCGACTTCTTAGCCTGCTCGGGCTGTATGATCGCCATCGCCTTGACAATAGCGTGAGCGCACCGAGTCCGCTCGTCGCGGTCCTCAATGGTCAAGCAGTGGTCTACCATGTGCTGGATATGGTGTCCATACTCAGGAAGAGGGATGACCTCGTGGTAGCTTTTCTTGGGGGTTGTTTGTATCGTATCTGTCATTGTTGTAATCTGTCGTAAGTTCATTTGTTGAGCCGCTGGCGCATCGCTTTTGTCTCGCTCTCGAAGCCTGGCTTAGCTAGGAGGGCAAACATATTGCGCTTGTAGTCCTCCACACCTGGCTGGTCAAAGGGGTTGATCCCCATCATATAGCCACTGACGGCGACCGCATACTCCATCGTATAGATGAAGGCGCCAATCGTCCTAGCATCGATCTGCGGCAACTGCAACTGCAAGACTGGCACACCGCCATCTTCGTGCGCTAAGAGCGTGCCTAGATGCGCCTGCTCATTGACATAGTGCATCGTTTCGCCTGCTAGGTAGTTGAGACCGTCTAGGTTTTGCTCATCTGTTGGGATGGTGATGGTGTCTCGCGGCGTGTCGACGACAATCATCGTCTCGAGGATGTTGTGGGGACCCTGCTGTATCCACTGCCCCATCGAGTGCAGATCTGTCGTGTAGGTCAGAGAGAGCGGGAGTAGTCCCTTGCCCTCCTTGCCTTCGCTCTCGCCAAAGAGCTGCATCCACCACTGCCCCATGGCACTCAGCCGAGGCTCGAAGGCGACCAGCACCTCGCTCACAGCGCGCTCTCGATAGGCGGCTTGTCTTGTCACGGCATACTGCACGGCTGGGGTCTCTAGCGGATGTTCCGTGCGACGGTATAGGAGTGCCGTGTCACTCGCACCTTGGAGCAAAGCCTCAATGTCAAAGCCTGCCAGAGCAATCGGCAACAATCCCACAGGAGTCAGCACGGAGAAGCGACCGCCTACATCATCTGGTATGACGAAGGTATCGTACCCCTGCTCGTCTGCTAGACGACGCAGAGCACCCCGCTTCTTGTCGGTAATGGCTACGATACGTCGCTTAGCCACCTCCTGCCCATCACGAGCCACTAAGTATTGGCTCAGCATGCGGAAGGCAATGGCCGGCTCGGTCGTCGTGCCACTCTTAGAGATATTGACAATGCCAAAAGGCTTGTCCACCACCAAATCCATCAGGTCGTGCAGATAATCACTGCTGATATTGTTTCCAGCGAAGAGTACCTGTGGACGTCCCAGCTCCGGCTGACGATGCGTGGAGAAGTGGTCTCCGAGTGCCTCCATGACCGCTTTGCCACCTAGGTAGCTGCCCCCGATGCCTATACATATTATATATAGGCACTCATGGCGAAGCCTGTCGGCTACCGTCTGTACTCGCTTGCAAAGGTCACGCTCGAGCATCTCCTCGGGGAGCGTGAGCCAGCCTAAGAAGTCGTTACCAGCGCCTGAGCCCGTGTGTAGCGTCTCAATTGCTGCGAGCGCATCTTGCTCCGCTTGTCGGATGGTCTCTGCCGATAGATGAGCCTGCGCATGTGTTGTGTCGATCTGAATGAGCGATGCGGCTGTCTTCATGGTTGTATCGTGTGTTAGGTTAGAAGGTTTCGTCCGTCAGCAGGGGCTTAAGCAAGAGTTTAGCGGAACTTGAGCGAGAGCCGCTCAATGGTCTCCTTGGCCGACTGCTTATTATAGAGTATCTCGTAGACAGCGTCCATGATCGGCATATTGACTCGGTAGCGTGTCGTGTTGAGTTCGCGCACACACTTAGCACCATAGTAGCCCTCCGCCACCATCTCCATCTCGACCTGTGCCGCCTTGACACTGTACCCCTTGCCGATCATCGTGCCGAAAGTACGGTTGCGACTATAGTTAGAGTAAGCAGTCACGAGCAAATCGCCTAGATAGACCGAGTTGGTGATGACACGATTGTTGAGCAGGTGCACCGTATTGACAAAGCTATTCATCTCAGCAATAGCGTTGCTGATGAGCACGCTCTGGAAGTTGTCTCCATAGTTGAGTCCGTTGCAGATACCCGCAGCGATGGCGTAGATATTCTTTAGTACCGAGGCAAACTCAATGCCGACCACATCATCTGAAGTGGTACAGGTTATGTAGTCACACGAGAGCGTGTCAGCCATCAGATGCGCCAGCTCACTACTGTAAGCTCCTGTGGTCAAGTAGCTACGGCGCTCCTGCGCTACCTCCTCAGCGTGACAAGGGCCACTCACCACGCCGATCTGCTCCTTCGGCAGGGAGAACTCCTTGATGAGAAACTCTGAGACCAAAAGGTTTTCGTCAGGTACGATCCCCTTGATCGCATTGATGACCAACTTGCCACGTATGCTACTACGCTTCACCTTCTTGAGGTAGTGCTTGATGTAGGGCGAAGGGGTCACCAAGATGATGGTGTCACTATTGCGAAAGAAAGGGTTGATCGAACCCTCTGTGTAGAAGGTTATCCTCTCTGGATCAAAGGCAGCACTCGAGAGGTAGTCGGGGTTGTGTCCCGTAGCCTTAAAGCGCTGCACCTGATCATCACGACGCACAAACCAATTTATCTCAGGCGTAGACTCTAGAGAGATCTTAGCCAGAGCAGTAGCCCAGCTACCACTACCTAGTATGCCTATGCGACCAATATCCATATTGACTGTACCGTATACACGCCATGCCCTCTAGCAAAAGAGCTATGCGTGAACTTTGATTATTTCGTAGACTCCTCGCCCACCCACTTGGATATTTCTTCCAGTGCGGGGATCTGCAAGCCTAGCTTATACTTCTTATTGATATCCATCATCTGCTGCATCACCTTGCCCGGAGCTTTGCCCGCAAGGTCTGCGACAGTGAGGTACCCAGCCTTCTGTAAGAGTGGCACCCACGTTTTGTCAATGCCAACAGCTTCATAAGCCTCCTTCTTGTCACGCTTAGGCTGTATCTCAGGACGCATCTGTGGGAAGAGCAGCACCTCCTGAATACTCTCCTGACCTGTCAAGAGCATCACGAGACGATCCATACCAATACCCATACCAGATGTGGGGGGCATACCAAACTCTAGAGCACGTAGGAAGTCGTGATCGATATACATCGCCTCATCGTCGCCACGCTCGCTCAGACGTAATTGATCTTCAAAGCGGTGACGCTGATCTATCGGGTCGTTGAGCTCTGAGTAGGCATTGGCCAGCTCCTTACCATTGACAAATAGCTCGAAGCGCTCTGTCAGATCGCTCCTATCGCGGTGCTCCTTTGTGAGCGGAGACATCGCCTTCGGATAGTCTATGATGAAGGTCGGCTGCACCAAGTGTGGCTCAGCAACCGCGCCAAAGAGCTCGTCAATCAGCTTGCCGACACCCATCGTGTCATCGATCTCTACGCCCTTAGCTTGGCACACCTTGCGTAGCTCAGCCTCGTCCATGCCATCGATGTTGACCCCGCCATACTCTTGGATAGCGTCGATCATCGTAAGGCGACGATAGGGAGGCTTAAACTCTATCGTGTGCTCCCCTACCTGAATGGTCGTAGAGCCTAGCACCTCCTGACAGATATGCTCGATCATCTGCTCCGTCATCTGCATCATCCATCGGTAGTCCTTGTAGGCGACGTAGATCTCCATACAGGTAAACTCAGGATTGTGCGTCCGGTCCATACCCTCATTGCGGAAGTTACGGCTAAACTCGTAGACGCCCCCGAAGCCACCCACGATCAACCTTTTGAGGTAAAGCTCATTGGCGATGCGTAGGTAGAGCGGTATGTCAAGCGCATTGTGGTGCGTCACGAAGGGACGAGCTGCAGCACCGCCAGGGATAGACTGTAGGACAGGTGTATCCACCTCTAGGTAGCCACGTGAATTGAAGAAGTTGCGCATCGACTGGAAGATCTTCGTACGCTTGATGAAGATGCCCTTTACCTCCTCGTTGACTATCAGATCCACGTAGCGACGACGGTAGCGTAGCTCAGGATCGGTAAAGCCATCGAAGACCTGATCGTCCTTAGCCTTGACGATAGGGAGCGGGCGCAGCGCCTTGCTCAGCAAGGTCAGTTCCTCGGCATGCACCGAGATCTCGCCCGTCTGGGTACGGAAGACAAAGCCCTTGACACCGACGATGTCACCAATGTCGAGGAGCTTCTTAAAGAGCTTGTTATATAGATCCTTATCCTCTCCTGGGCAGAGATCATCACGGGTCACATAGACCTGTATACGCCCCGAGGCATCTTGTAGCTCCATAAAGGAAGCCTTGCCCATGATGCGTCGGCTCATGACACGACCAGCGATGCTCACCTCCATGCGAGGCGCCTCATCCTGATATTGGTCCTGTATCTCTTGAGCATGCGCCGTCACGACATACTCGGCTGCTGGATAAGGGTTGATGCCCATCTGACGGATCTCGTCTAGGCTGTTGCGACGTGCTATCTCCTGGTCACTAAGTTCTAGTAAGTGTAAGTCCATAACTATAGTTAAGTATAAAAACGCTCCCACCCGCTGAGTATACAGCAATAATTAGGTGGTAAATACCCACCCCTTCCCCCTCAAATCGGCTGAGGAGAAAAGATAGGCTCAAGCTAGCTGAGGCGTATATGCAATACACCCTCTGCAAAAGTACTCATTTTAGACCTCACTACCAAAAGCACTTCATCACCCCCCCTCACCGACATTTTCCGATGACTAGCATCTCTTCGGAGCAATTTGCAAATAGCTCCCTGGAAAATAACTATTTCCTCCGAGGGATGAAAAAACTCTTCGGAGGAATGGACTGAAACTTCGGGGGAATGAAAGCATAGGTCCGAAGAATTTTTCTGTATCTCCGTGGAAATCACGAAATCTCTTCGGAGAAATTCAGGATTTTCCATACGAAGATTCGGATGAACCCGCTGGTGATCTGTCAAACTTGTATGGGGAAAAAGCTGAAGCTTTTGGTTTGTCCAAAAATTGTTGTACCTTTGTAGCCGTAATCACGAAAGCAATGGTTCGTTGGCCGAGTGGTTAGGCAACGGTCTGCAAAACCGTGTACGGCGGTTCAAATCCGCCACGAACCTCTACGATAAAACAGTTTTTCATTTCTTTAGTTCCTCCTCGAGTACTTATACTTGTGGGGGAA
Source organism: uncultured Porphyromonas sp. (assembly GCA_900538385.1). Lineage (GTDB taxonomy): Bacteria > Bacteroidota > Bacteroidia > Bacteroidales > Porphyromonadaceae > Porphyromonas. Next base: position 2,063 of record UWSO01000027.1, on the reverse strand, counting down.
TTCTTTTTTCTATGCTGTTGGCTGACAAGATGTGAGGATCAATAGCTTACGCTCTCGCTCTCCTAGGGTCGTAGCAAGCAAGTAATATGTATCACTCTCGTCAGTTCTGAGCGTCTTCTTGAGCTCTTGAGCTGTCAGAGGAAAGTGTCTAGACATAATCGTGAGTGCTGGGTAGCGTTGACGAATGGACTGCAGGCTCTTCCCTCTGAGAGTTGACTTGCTATAGTCCAGCTCCTCTATCAGTTTATAAGTCTTGTACAGAGGGCTAGTAGATGCCTGCGAAGAGGTGTATATGTGGCTGTTAGGACCGAGCAAGGAGAGCGACTGCTCCTCGGCAATGAGGTGATAGGCACCACTTTTCATTAGAAGTGGCTGAGGAATATGAATATACTGCTCTACTTTGGTCGCGTAGGTCTTACGAACAGATGATAAGGCATGGTAAGGAAAGCTCCACTGGCTAACCTCGCCAAAGCGATCCACCACAGCGAGATGGACTTCTACATCTACATCTTGTGGACGCAGAGAGATAGCGACCAGCAGCTCCTTGACCTCATCCTGTAGCTGCACGATATGGAGTTCGTAGACATGTGGGAGCTGCTCCAATACCCATTGAATGTCTAGCATGGGGGAGAGTTTGAGCAGCAGGCGCCCCGTATAGCCTAGCTCCTGCAGCCGAGCTACGATCTCGAGAGGTGCCGGACTATACTCCTCCATACTAATGAGTCGTTTGTTCGGGTTGTCCATATCTCGTCGTGCAGGATCAGCATAGACGAGCGTTATCCCCTCTAGTGTAGAAGCTTCGATCTCCGCCAGTGCATCTCCGCAGCGCACCGTCACACTGTCTCGCTGCAGGAGCTTATGCACATTGTAAGTCAAGGCTTGCGCCATAATCGGATCTATCTCATAGATCAGACTACCCTCTGCCACAGAAGCCATCGAAAGCGCATCAATACCCATTCCGCCAGTCATATCTAAGACACGATCATGGTTCGTGACGAACTGCTGCTTGTAGCATGCCGTAAGCTCACTACTAGACTGCTCGAAGTTGACTCTGTGCGGGACGTATCCACCGCCCTGGAGGAAGTGTGGCATCTTGCGTTGCATCTTCGGCAGGAGGGAGACCTGTAGAGCAATCTGGCGCTTTAACTCAGGCTCCAAATCACTCCGCTCGAAGAGAATTCTGTCAGGCGATCGATCTGCCCAGAGTCTACTCAGCGCTACCGCTTGCTCTATTTCTTGCTGTGATAACATACTGGCATCATTGTCTACAGCGCAAAGTTAGCAGATAAGCAGATCATCTGCAAAGCTCTAGGTGTTGACCAGTTCAAATAAAGTTTGTACCTTTGCCCCCCGAAGTAAGGATATGTGCTAGGTACACTGTCCTTGAAATATTCTCATCAAAACAAACGTAATACAAAGAACAGCAAATATGATAATTGTACCAATCAAGGAGGGCGAGAACATCGAACGTGCACTCAAGCGTTATAAGCGTAAGTACAACGATATCGGTACCATTCGCAATCTCCGTAAGCGCCAAGCATTTCAGAAGCCCTCAGACGTCAAGCGTCGTATGATGGAGAAGGCTCGCTACGTGCAGTCCCTTCGTCAAGAGGAGCTAGACGCTTAAAAAAAGAGCTATTGGAGGCTTACCACTCCGAGCGACCTATGCGAGAGATTTGACTTAATCCTCTCACAGACGCTCTATTGGTAAGGACGCTTCATTGATGACTAGAATATTTGCGTAGGGAGTCTCCAATGGGGACACTCCCTACGTCTTTTGTACCCAGTACTACTCAGCTGCATAGGTTGAGAGGTGCTGGGTTTTCTTGCATCGTCTTCTTAACATCAGACAGTTGTAGTCTTATTCGGCTGTCCTACAAACGTCTTCTCTCTGGAACTGAAAAGTTCCCGCCTTGGAACCGAAGAGTTCCCGCCTTGGAAATGAAAAGTTCCCCCCTTGGAACTGAAAAGTTCCTCCGCTGGAACTAAAGAGTTCCTTCCTTGGAACTTTTGACCTAAAGGTCAAAATGGTTGGTGAAATGGAGTTCTTTTTCAGTATAGAT
>UWSO01000026.1 GCA_900538385.1 uncultured Porphyromonas sp. | reverse complement strand
TGCCGATGTCGTGGCGGTAGTTCTTACCTTCGTAGAGTGTCTGCGTGGCGGTGCGATAACATACGGTGGTTAGCACCCCCTGCAAGTACTCACCGAGCAATTTGACTACCAAACGTCGTATTGATCCGAGGAGAAGTGGATGCCTGGATAGTCATTCTTATTGTAGGGTGTGAAGTGTAGTAGGCACCATACTTGTGTCGTCTCGTTGTGAAAGATTAAATCTCCATCGGTGCGTGACGCTTTGTATTGATAGCCCATAGACTCTATCCACGAGCGTATCTGAGGACTCCTGATGAGACTTCCATGCTCTGTCTTGAGAACTACCTCATTGACCTTTTGATCCCACCCATTCATGTAGCCAGTCATAAAGAACAATCCCTTATGAGTAAAGAAAGTCCAGAAGCCAGGAAGAGAGTTAGGATTTTTTGTATGCCCTAATGCTGTCTCATACTGCTCCATCTCTGCTACATGATCTGTCTGAAGCACCCCTAGACAGGGGAGGAAGTACTCCGTAGCCGTTTTAAGTAGAGGGTCATCAGTCTTACCAAAGCGACTCTGACTCAAGTCAATTTTTGAGAGCTGTCCCGAGGATGCCATTGCTTGAAGGAGGGCTATGTCGGCTTCGTTGACCTCGCCCGTTATTTTGATATGAGTCACCTCTCGGCACTGCTTCTCAGAGAGGAGTGTGGAGAGTGTGCCAGCCTGCGCCAGATGTATCTCGGTTACGGACTCTTGTGCACTCAAATTGGTTATGCAGGATAGGAGTATGAGTCCGAGGATGTATTGTAGTCGTTTCATAATATAGAGTAGCTTAGGGGATGATAACTTTGAGTGTACCTTGGGGAATCTTCAGGATATATGCCTGTGTGGGCTGTAGCGGAATGTAGCAAGCCTCGTCAGGCTCTAAGGAGCCCTGTGCGATGAGTTCACCACGAATACTAAAGAGTTCGAAGCTAGCCTTATCTAGTGTGGTAGCTGTGAGGATTAAGCCCCCAGGCTGTGTGGCTACGACGATTGAGCCTGCTTGTTGAGGTCTCTCTACAGCAGAGGGGATACCAACGATCACCTTAGCTTTGGTAAAGTTGAGGACTCCGTCAAAGGTTGCCTTAATCTGCTCCGTCGGGACGTATACCTTGAGATTTTCTTGATCGTCAAAGGAGGACGCAACGACAGTTGCATCATCATAGAAGACGACCGTATGAAGTGCAGGACACTGTGCAAAGACATTGTCGCGCACCTCTTTCGTATTCTTCGGCAGTAGAATTTCTGTAAGGTGCGGACACTTGAGGAAGGCATTCTCATATAGTCCCTCAAACTGATCTGCAAAAGTACTCGGGTCAAAGTCTGAGTTGCCTCCCTTGGTTAACTTGACAAGTCCAGACTGTAGTCCTCCAATCTTACTATTAATATCTGGGAATCCAGGATTCTTCATAATAACAAAGATGTCTACCGAATTCCTTCCCTCAAAGAGTTTATCAGAGAAAGTGAAACGGCCCTCATCAGCGCTATAAAGCTCTTCTGCTATGCGACTCTTACGCTCTGCTGACTCTCTGATATACCACTCAAATGAGGTCTGCTCCTTCTTGTCGGAAACACCCTGAGCAAGAGTCTCAGCAGAGAGGTCTATCGTGCGACCATTTACAAGCTTCTCGGGGATATCATACCAGTACTGATTGTACTTGTACTCACTCATCGACCCTTTGGCGGGTATCATCGAGAAGGGGAGATTATTTCGTGCGATATCTAGCTTGTCGAGTTGGGTCAGTTGATGTACTCCGATGATTTCTGTCAGCCCGTTAAGGTTCAAATTAAGATTCTTCATTTGATGACAATCTGTAAGATCGATCGATGAGAGCTTATTGCTTGCCATACTGAGTACCTCTAGCTTAGTTGCTCCGGTCAGATTAATGCTCTTGATATCATTTGATGTGAGCTGGAGCGAGCGAAGCTTGCTAAGATCCTTAGGGAGTGTGATCGATTGGAGCTTACAGTCTGAGAGATTGATGGAGGTAAGCTCTAGATTGGCAGAGAGATCTACAGAAAGTAACTCGTTGCCATAGGGCAAAGAGAGTCCCTCTAGCGATGTGGCTCCCGAGACATCTAGATAGGTCAACTTAAGAGTACTAAAGAGTGGGCTGACGATACTAGAGATCGTCTGGGCATATACCTTCACTTCGTGTTGTGGAGTTGATGTCGTAAAGGTGTGAGAGAGCTGGTTAAGTATTCCAGCTTGGGAAGTGATACGCTCAGGATCACCTCCATCGCCCCAATCTACGAGAATGGTCTCAGACTCTTTCGTCTGGAGGTTTATCTTAATTGTCTTAGCCGCTGTAAATAGATTTATAGCAGCTTTGTCGGGGATATTAGGCTCAGTGCCTTGCACATCCACCGTCCAGTTTTTAGCTGTAGCGATAGAGGTGTTGGAGGATTGGGCTCCAACATTTCCTTTGATAAATATCTTAGCCTTATCTTCTGGGGTACGTTGTGGTAGTAGTTCGTAAATCTTATTGAGATCCGTAGCGTCTAGCTTGTTATCCTCCAGATATACGGATCGAAGGTTAGGAGCTTCGGGTAAGAGTATCTCCTCCAGTCCGCACTTGGTCAATTTGATCTCACGTAGCTCTGTGAGACTGCTAAGATCCAAATGCTGGATAGGTGTCATCATAAGGTCTAGCGTTTGAAGCTTAGTATTGGCACTAAAGTTCCAGCTAGAGATATTAATCATTGAGGCTCCTAGGTATGTCAGCTCTCTAAGCGATGACAGGTCTAGTGCCGTCAGGCTCTCACAGAGGGATACATCTAGATGCCTTAGAGCTACATTGCTGGATAGCTGTAGCGAGCTCAGAGATACGTTGTTTGCGAGATTGAGTAGCTGAAGCTTGGGTAGGTTAGAGCCGTCAAACTCCTTGATAGCACTATTTGACAGCCACAAATAGTCAAGCTCTGGTGACTGAAAGACTATGGTCTCAATATCGTTATCATTGAGGTCGTTAATGAGGAACGAAGTCAATGCCGCTGGAGTAGATAGGAGCTTGACAGTGGATCCGTGTACATCGCATTTCACTTGGCTTTTTGCAGTTATCTTAGTGCCAGGAGATCCTTTGAGAAAGGTTCCATTACCTAGATCGACCGAGTAGGGCTGAGCTATACGAAGTCCAAACTTAAACGGTGTAGTACTCCCCTCCTTGAGTCCGATAGTGACTACCTCTACTCCCTTATAATTTGGTGCAACACCGATGATATGCAAGGGCGACCAGAAGCTATCAGCCTTGTAGCTAGCTTCCCCCTCACTAGGCACGAGTAGGTCTATCTTATCAAGTGACGTAACGCCCTCCAATGGATTACCCTCGCAATTAGGGGGAGTCTCGCTTTCCAGCTGGATACGCTTGAGCGCTATACAGTCAGCTAGAGCCCCCGAGCCAATTGTGGTGATCGTCTTGTTCATGGCTACCTCTTGAAGCGACGAGCAGCCTGCAAACATTCGCTCTGAGAGACGCTCCATCCCATAGGGTAGATAGACGGTTTTCAATGCAGTACAGCCTTCAAACGCTGACCGACCTATGCCCTCCTTGACGCCACCCTTGAAGAAAAGGATATAGAGCGATGTGCAACCCTCAAAAGCTCTCTCCCCGATGCGCTGTGTGGTGGAGGGTATATTAATCATCTCAATCCTCGAACACCCAGCAAAGGCCTCTACACCTACCTCTTCAAGTCCTGTAACAAGGCTGAACTTTGCAAGAGCTTGGCAACCTTTGAAGGCTCTATCACCGACATGAGAGATCTTGCCAACCTTAGTGACACTTTCGAGTGATGTACACCCCTCGAAGAGTCCCTCTGGCAAGACCTTAACATTCGTATTGAGCTTCAACGATCTTAGATTAGTACACTTAGCAAAAGCATTAGCGCCAAGGATGCGAAGAGAACCTGGGCAGTCTACACCCACTAATTGAGATGCTCCACTAAAGGCATACCGTCCTATACTCTTGAGTTGCTGAGGTAATTTCACATACTTGATCTTAGTATGCCCAGCCAGCAAGGCATCGGGGAGGGCGTTCTCCTCTTGTACCGTAATCGTCTCTGTTGGGAGCAGTTCACTCGTATAGCCCGTTCCTCCTGGCACAATGCTTGTGCTGAGTAAGTCTAAGGTCTCTAGATTGACTAACTCTCGGAGAGCTGCTAAGTCACTGCTGTTTAGCGTACCTGACAAAGTTAGATGGAGAACTTGCTCTCGCTCTTGTGGCAACTTGCTACTAAGCTCTCCTGCTGTAACCTCAATCTGGTAGCTACCACTCGGCTGAGCTACTGCACGCTGAGCTGAGATCAGCCAAGGCAATAGGATGAGGAATAGGGTAAGGAATACTCTTTTCATATAGGTATATGTGTGAATGATGACAAAAGGAGGGCGAGAGTCCCCTATGATGATAGGTTGTTTCTCTAGACTTTTTTAAAAAAGTCAGATGAGTGTGGAAGAATAATTACTTGTTTAGTCTTCCTCTCGAGAGCAAATGTAGTAAATATTTCTCAAAACAAACCATTGCATTAAGAACACCAGCCACTACGAGGTTAATCCCACTTGTGAGGTGCTCGGGGGAGTAAGCAGTTAGAGCTGATGCTTTACAAGTCAGATCAGGAGCAGTAGACTTCACACTTTCTTAGCTAGTTTTACTCGTCTACAGGAGCGAGCTATCTTTGACTTTCTTGCCGACTTTCCAATATCTCCCATTTCCTCCCGAGGAAATAAAAAAATATCCACGGAGGAAATCGCAAATTCTTCCGAAGTATCATTTGATTCTTCCGAAGTATCGTTTGATTCTTCCGAAGTATCGTTTGATTCCTCCGAAGTATTATTTCTCGCCTACCTGGAGAATTATCATTGTCCAGCTATTTATTGGCGAATTAACGATAAGGGGGGAGCAGGACTTAGCCGTACTCCCCCTTTGTCATTTTGAAGTTACTGACTTATGTGCGTGGCTCTACAAGAGATCGTTGCCGATGTCGTGGCGGTAGTTCTTACCTTCGTAGAGTGTCTGCGTGGCGGTGCGGTAGCACGCCTCTTGAGCTTCCCGAATGGTGGTGCCACGTGCCGTGATAGCGAGGACGCGTCCTCCATTGGTCACCACATGTCCCTCTTCGTCAAGCGCAGTGCCTGAGTGATAGATACGTATGCCCTCAGCCGGATCAGGAAGCTGGATCGGGAAGCCCTTGTCGTAATGCCCTGGATACCCCTTGGAGACGAGGACGAGCGTCATAGCTACATCGGGAGAGACCTCTAGATCGTAGCCCGCTACCTGACCCGTCGCCATAGCAATGAGTAGCTCGAGGAAGTCACTCTCGATGCGTGGCAGTACCACTTCGGTCTCGGGATCGCCTAGACGGCAGTTGTACTCGATGACGTAGGGATCGCCCGCTACATTCATCAGTCCGATGAAGAGGAAGCCTACATACTGTATGCCCTCCTCTTGCAAGCCCTCTAGCGTAGGGCGTATGATGCGCTCCTCAACACGCTGCATGAAGGCTTCATCGGCAAAAGGTACGGGACTAACGGCACCCATGCCGCCCGTGTTAGGGCCTGTGTCTCCATCACCGACACGCTTGTAGTCCTTGGCAACGGGCAGGACGCAGTAGTCGGTGCCATCGGTAGCAACAAAGACGGAGCACTCGATACCCTCGAGAAACTCCTCGATGACGATGCGCTGACCACGACTACCAAACATACCACTGAAGAGTTGGCCTAGCCCTTCCTCCGCTTCTTTACGATCTTGGCAGATGAGGACACCCTTGCCAGCAGCTAGGCCGTCAGCCTTAAGCACAAAGGGTGCGGAGAGCTGATCGAGAAATTCCTCCGCCTCCTCGATGTCTTGAGGTCCGAAGGTCTCGTAACTGGCCGTCGGTATGCCGTGACGACGCATGAACTCCTTGCTATACTCCTTGCTACCCTCTAGATGAGCACCTGCCTTGTCGGGTCCAACGATGAGCAGGTCGGGATGGCGTGCATCTTCTTGCAGATAGTCGACAAGCCCATCAACGAGCGGAGCCTCGGGACCACAGACGAGGAGCGTGACCCCGTGCGTGGCAATGAACTCGCTCACCGCCTCATGCTTGGCGGGGTTGAGGTCAGGGACATTGGTACCGTAAGCCGCGGTACCCGCATTGCCTGGAGCTATGTAAAGCATCTTGAGTAGCTTGCTCTCAGCTATGGCAGCTGCCATGGCGCACTCACGTCCTCCACTGCCAAGGAGTAGGACGGTCTGAGGAGCTTTTACCATTTCGATCTTAGCGTACTTCATAAATTCAGCGTCTGTAGACTTCTTCTTGTCTTGCTTTGTGTTGGGATAGATAAGGCTCATAGGTGTTCCTGGAAGTAACGGGTTATGACATAGTTGAGGTGCACGCGATCAGGACCGATGACGTTGTGCTTGTGCCCTGGATAGTAGTAGAGGTCGGGATAGGTCTGAGCATCTACACACGCCTTGACAAAAGCTTGTGCATGCTGCCACACGACCACATTGTCAGAGGTGCCATGGATGAGGAGAAGACGCCCCTTGAGGTCTTGGGCACGCTCGATGAGATTGTTTTGCTGATAGCCCTCCGCATTATCCTGAGGCGCGTCGTTGTACCGCTCGCCATACATGATCTCGTAGCGAGACCAGTCCATGACGGGACCGCCAGCGACACCCACCTTAAAGGTCTCGGGGTGCGTGAGCATCAGGTTGGTAGTCATAAAGCCTCCAAAGCTCCAGCCGTAGACGCCGATGCGGTTGCGATCTACATAGGGAAGGCTCTTAAGATACTCCACACCCTTCATCTGATCGGCCATCTCGGCGGTGCCGAGCTGACGATGGATGACCTGCTCGAAGGCTGCACCTCTCTGGGCACTACCACGATTGTCGACCGTAAAAATGATATACCCTTGCTGTGCCATGTAAATATCCCAACCCGAGGCACCCCACTGTGGCGTATTCGTGACTAGCTGGGCGTGTGGGCCTCCATAGACGTAGACGATGGCGGGGTACTCCTTCATCTCGTCAAAGTTAGACGGCGTGATGAGGCGGTAGTAAAGCTCGGTCTTACCATCAGCCGCTAGGAGCGTGCCGACGGTAATGGTGGGCATATCAAACTTGACCCAAGGATCAGGCGCTTGATGCAGCAGACGTAGCTGTAGCCCGTTATTGTCATGGAGCATGACGGAGCGTGCGATGGTAGCACTCTGCAGTTGATCTATGTAGTACTGCTTGTCTGGGCTAAAAGTAGCGTCGTGTGTCCCTGCCACCTTGCTCAGCTGTATGGTACGTCCACGCTTGAGGTCGCTCGCGAAGATGTGTCGCTCGAGGGGTGAGGGGTACGCAGCCTGATAGTATATGCGCTCACCCTTGGGGTCGAAGCCGTAGATGTCGGTCACCTCGCCCTCCATGTCGGTGAGCTTGCGGATCAATTTGCCTGTGCTACTATAGAGGTAAAGCTGGCGGTAACCCTCACGACGGGACTCCCAGACGAACTGCTCGCCTTTGCTCCCTGGGACAAACATCATCGGGCGCTGTGGCTCGACATAGTGCGCATCAGTCTCCTCAAAGAGCGTCTCGACATGTGATCCTGTCTGAGCATCGTAACCATTGAGGAAGAGATGGTCTTGTCCCCTATTTAGCTCGGCTATGTAAACCTTCTTGCTGTTGGGATGCCACGCCACGTTCGTCAAGTAATGCTCAGGGTCACCACCTGTAGCTAGGTAAGTGGTCTGCTGACTCTCGACATGGAAAACTCCTAGCGTCACATGGTGCGAAGGAGTACCCGCCATCGGGTAGCGAACAGGCTGGACGACCGCCTTGTGCGGTGTCATATCGACGATCGGGTAAGGTGCGACCATCGACTGATCCATACGGTAGAAAGCTAGCTGACGACTGTCGGGACTCCAGAAGAGCCCTCCGTCGATGCCGAACTCATTCTGGTGGACTGACTCGCCATAGACGACTGCAGCCTCAGCCTCATCCGTAGCGACCAGCACAGGAGCCTGAGGCGTACTGCCTGCGGGCTGTATGGTGTAGATCTGGAGCTTACCCTCTTCGCTCTTGACCGCTAGATTGCGTTCGTTAGGACTGAGTAGCGAGGCGCGCTTTTCGATCTTACCTGTGGCGAAGTATCCGACGATCTGCTTTTGCTCTACATCTATTAGGTAGAGTCCCTTGGGCAGTTCCACCTCTAGGTAGTGGCACTGTGGGGTGAAGTCGTAAGCGACCAGCGGATAGAGCTCGTCTGTATTATCGTAAGGCTTGAGGAGCTGAACGAGCTCGTCCTGCGTGAGGATGGTCTGCTCCTGTGCTCTCGTTGGGCTGTAGACCCGTAGGCTCTTGTAGTCACCACCCGCAACTGTATAGGTGTAGCCACTCTGTAGCCAGGTGAGACCATAGACGGGCTGCGGGTAGAAGTCTGAGATAAACTTCTTACCACCAGATGTGACAGTCTCAAGGTCTAACGGCTGCTTCGTCTGTCCCTGCAGGACCGTTGTGAGCGTTAGCGTAAGAGCTCCGAAGAGCCATAAGGCGTAGTGACGCAGTGTGCTATTCATAGGATCAGTATGGAGTGATAGGTATTACTTATTCGTTGTCTTTTACTTCAGCTTCATGGACAAACGTCTCATCGCTGCCGAAGGTTTGGATATTGGCCTTGTAACCCGAACTAGAGGAGCCAGCGGGGTGTGATCCTTTCGTACGCTGTGTGCCACGATGTGCGGACTTGTCGTAAGGCTTGTCGTAAGGCTTGCCATTGCCGCGCCCCTTACTGTAAGCCGGTTTATCGTAGGCTGCCCGATGTCTGCGGGGTTCTTGCCCTTTACCACGGTGAAACGCTTCGCCACGCTCTCTCCGCTGTGGAGTCTCTTCACGCTGAGCGATCTGCTCTTTGTACTCCTTATGCTTACCCTCGAAGAGCGTATAGCCACGCAACTCGCAAGGCAGCGATCCATTGTACAGCTCCTCGCGCAGGTCGTGCTTGAGTCCGATCGCATGAAAATGCTCTGCCTGATGAGCGATGATCCACGCCTGAGCTCCGGCGAACTGGAACTTGAGCGTACGACCGATCATACTATAGAGCTGCTCGAGATCGTAGTCTGAGAGACGCTCCCCATAAGGCGGGTTCATCACCAGCAGGCACTTAGGATCCGTCTCCGCCTCGGGATGTGGCAGATGCTGATCAGCAAAGTCGCCTACAGAAAGATCTATGTAGCGAGACATACCCGATCGGGTGACGTTGCGCTTAGCCTTGGCAATGGCTTGAGGCGAGAGATCAGAGCCGTAGATGTGGTAGTCGAAGGAGCGCTCCGTCGAGTCGTCATTGTACACCTCGCTGCAAAGCTCACTGTCGAAGTCTGGCCAACGCTCGAAGGGATAGCTCTCACGATAAATGCCTGGAGGCGTACCCGTAGCGATCAGCGCAGCCTCTACGAGGAAGGTACCCGACCCACAGAAGGGATCCATCAGATCGCACTGTCCGTGCCAGCCCGCCTTGAGCAGGATGCCCGCTGCCAGCACCTCATTAATAGGAGCACGATCCTGCTCCATACGATAGCCCCGCTTGTGCAGGCTCTCGCCCGAAGAGTCTAGACAGAGCGTCACATGCTGCTCGGCGATATGTAGGTGGAAGATCAGCTGCGGATTGGAGAGCTTGACCGAGGGACGCTTCGTGCCACCCGTTTGCTCTCTAAAGTAATCGACGATAGCATCTTTCGTCTTATAGACAACGTAGCGGCTATGCTTGAAGGTCGATGAGTAGACCACTGCGTCGACCGCAAAGGTCATATCTGCTGTGAGCCACTGGCTCCAGTCGAAGTTTAGCAGCGTCGTGTAGAGGATGTCTATGTCCTCCGCATCAAACTCATAGATGGGTCTCAGCACCTTAAGTGCTGTGCGTAGGTACAGATTGGACTTGTAGAGCATCTTGAGATCTCCTTCGTAAGAGACCATGCGACGTCCTATCTGTATATTGTCCGCACCGAGGGATGTCAATTCTTGTTCCAGTACTGGCTCCAGCCCAGGGAGCGTCTTGGCGATCATGGGAAAGGTCTTCGTCATGCTTTATAAGTCGATTCTAGCTGTAAAAGTACAAAATAAACGGCTAACGAGCTACCGTATGCGGCTCCGTACGCCTCGCAAAGGGATCTGCCAATGTAGGGGAGAAGGTGATCTGCGCCCAGCGGCGGCTTTGGGGAGTGAGCTGGTAGTCAGCGCTGCGGCACACGCCAGCCAGCCACAGCGTGGTGCCCGTATGGTTGTCGATGAGTTGCATTGTAGCCGCTCTACGTGAAGGGAGCACCTTAGCGTCGCGTAGGAGCTTCGCCAGAGGCTTGCGTCCTTTCATGCCCAGCGGTACGATCCATTGCTCGCCATCGGTAGAGGCTCTGAATTGTAGTTGAGGCATTGCTGCCAGCAGCTGGTCGTAGTCGACCAAATAGCTGTAAGGAGTGAGCGTCCGAATCGCAGGCGGTGGCGTCTCTGAGCAGTCGTGTACCGCTATCGTTATAGATCCTAGCGGGTGATCCAGCACAGCTTTCGCTTGCCAGCTCTCGATCATTGGTAGCTTTAGGCAAAAGTTGATTGCCTGCGCCAGACGCGCTAGGGTCTCACTCGTCGTGCCTATCAGATAGCCACGATAACGCTCGATGATGCCCCCGCGGCCCTCATAGCGAGCATAGCTGTCGGCACGCTCAGACTTTGTGCAGTCCATCAGAAGCTGCTGTAGCACCAAGCGGTCACAGTCGATTGCTACGAAGTGACTATAGAGGAGTGCGAGCGGCGCTATCTGCTGACGAAGCCATGCGATCTCTAGCGGCTGAGTGGCATCCGCTGGAAGGGTACTCCTTATATAGTAGTCTTGCAGCTGCTCTAAGTCACGCAAGATGTGAATCGTCGAGGCGACCGCCTGATCAAAGGAGGGATTGAGCTGATCAAAGAGCGGACGCAACGTATGCCGGACAAAGTTGCGCCGTATGGTTGTGTCGGCATTCGTCGAGTCTGTCACAAACGGCTGACCAGCGATGCTCAAAAAGTCATAGATAAGTCGAGGCGGTGTGTCTATGAGCGGACGAATATACTTGCCCTCCTCACGGATAGGGAGCATACCTCGCAGTCCTCGTACGCCCGCCCCTTGGGAGAGATTGATCAGAAGCTGCTCCACATTATCCTCCAGATGATGACCAAGTGCGATACTCTGCGCATCGTACCGTTCATATAGTTCATCGAAGAAGTCGTACCTCAGCTCACGCGCTGCCATCTCTACGCTCACGCCCTTGTGTGTAGCTGCGTAGCCGTAAGTGTCAAAGGAGGCTCGCTCTAGTGGCACACCCAGCTGCTCACAAAGCTCTGTGACAAACGCTTCGTCACGATCACTCTCTGGGCCTCGCAGATGAAAGTTGCAATGCGCCGCTACGCAGCGGTAACCTAAAAGCAATAGCCCCCACAGGAGTGCCGTCGAGTCGGCACCTCCGCTGAGGGCTATGATGACCACCCGCCCGCTGTCTCGGTCTAGCAGCTCATACTGCTCGATCGTGCGACGCATCTGATGCACCAAAGCATGATTGAGTAGCGTACGTCGCTGAGACACAGTGCCAGTGATAAATGTCGTAAAGGGAGAGAAGAGCGATAGACCGTCCGAAGAGGCTCGTCGCAGGAAGGAGAGACTTACTTATCCTTTTTATCCTTGCTAGAGGCAGCCTTCTTAGTACTCTTAGGCGCAGCCTTCTTCTTGGTGGCAGTAGCCTTCTTAGTCTCCTTTTTCTTTGTGTCGGCCTTTGTATCGGTCTTTGCCTCAGCCGTCTCCTCTACTGGCTCATTCTCGATGTCTGGGTCGATGAGTACACGTCCGCAATACTCGCAGACGATAACCTTATTGTGTAGCTTGACCTCTAGCTGACGCTGTGGTGGAATATGGTTAAAGCAACCACCGCATGCCTCACGCTCTACGGGAACCACGGCAAGCCCGTTGGTAGCACCCTTGCGAAGGCGTTGGAATGCCTTGAGGATGCGTTCATCGATCTGCGCCTCCAGCTCATTGGCACGATCACGGAGCTGCTCCTCCTCGATACGAGTTTCAGCAATAATCTGCTCCAGCTCATCACTCTTAGCCTGATGATCCTCCTCACGCTCCTTGATACGCTCTTGGAGCTTGGCGATGTCATCCTTGCGACCTTGTAGCTCCACATTGAACTCACGAATATGCTTCTGCGCTAGCTGTATCTCAAGCTCCTGGAACTCGATCTCTCGCGACAGATGCTCATACTCGCGGTTGTTGCTCACCGCATTGAGCTGCTCCTTAAGTGTCTCGAGCTTATCATTTGCCGTGGCGATCTTTTGATTCTCACCACTGACTGACTGTGAGAGCTTCTTGGCAGCAGCGTTGTACTTCTCTAAGCGTGTCTTCAGTCCCTCGATTTCGTCAGCCAAATCTTCGATAGCTTGGGGTAACTCGCCTCGTAGTAGTTTGATCTTGTCAATACTGGTGAGCGTCTCCTGTAGACGCTTGAGGGCGATGAGCTTCTCCCTGATACTACGCTCGGCTACTTCGTGGGTCGTTGTATTAATGCTCATAGATGGTATTGCTTAGAAATAGTGAATAGGATTGGTGTCAGCATCTGACGTATGGATGACAAAGTTACGATATTTATCCGACAATGCATCATAGAGCATCGTGCGCGTGCAGTGCTCACTCTCGAAGTGCCCTAGCGTGATCAGCCAGAGACGCCCCTGCACGTCAAGATAGTCGTTGTACTTTGCCTCACCTGTGATATAGACCTCTGCGCCTGAACGCATAGCCTCACCGATGAACTCGTGACCACCGCCACTACCGCCACAGAGAGCTATGCGACGGATCGGCTGTGTGGGGGGATTTGAGTAGGCGATGCGCTCCACAGCTGGCAGCGTAGCTAGATGCTCTAGCAGCTCCTGCGGAGTTAGCTCACTAGGTAGCTCGCCTATGACTCCTAGCCCACTCGTCGGGTGATCCATCACGATCGGGATCACCTCGTAGGCCGGCACCTCATAGGGATGCGTCGCTATGAGTGTCGTGAGGGCTTGCGAGAGTCTCTCCTGTGGCACAAGCACGGAGATCATCTCCTCCTCGACCGCCTCCAAGGCGCCATGTGTGCCAATGGTCGGATGCGTCTCAGCTCCTGGACGGAAGCGTCCTACCCCCGAGCAACTATAACTACAACCTGTGTAGCCACCCAGCGAGCCAATGCCCGCCTCCTCGTATGCGGTGCGCAGCGCATCGGCATGACTGTGCGGTATATAGGTCTGCAGCTTGTAAAAGCGGCCTCGCTGAGGCATCATTGGTCGCCTACCCTCACGCTTGAGACCGATCAGGTTGGCCAGATAGTGATTTACCCCCTGCGTCGTCTCATTGTCTGCCGACGTGTGACAGGCGTAGATAGCGATATTGTTTCTCAAGGCAAAAGCCACGCAACGCTCCTGATAAGTCGCGGGCATGATCCGCTTAAGCCCTCGAAAGAGGATCGGGTGATGCGATATGAGTAGGTTGCACCCACGTTGCAGGCACTCCTTGAGTACCGCCTCGGTCGTCTCCACAGCCAGCATGATACCACGCAGTGGCTGCGTTACATCGCCCACCTGCAAGCCCGAATTGTCGTAGCTCTCCTGATAGCTCAGCGGGTAGCACTCCTCTATCGTACGAACTACATCTCCTATCGTGACCATAAGGACTCCTTAATATATTATAGTGTCTCCCGCACTGTCAGATGTAGCTCATCGAGCTGCTCTGGGTCTAGTCGTGCAGGGGCATCGATCATCACATCACGACCCGAATTATTCTTCGGAAAGGCGATACAGTCACGTATCGAGTCCAGCTCAGCCATGAGTGATACCCAGCGATCCAGCCCGAAGGCGATACCTCCATGAGGCGGTGCACCATACTTGAAGGCGTTCATCAAGAAGCCAAACTGCTCCTCGGCACGCTCCTTAGTAAAGCCTAGTGCTGCAAAGACACGTGCCTGTAGCTCCGCATCGTGGATACGGATAGAGCCTCCGCCTACCTCGACACCGTTGATCACCATGTCGTAAGCATCGGCGCGAACGCTACCGGGGTCGCTCTCAAGACGATCTTGATCCTCAGGCTTCGGTGCTGTAAAGGGGTGATGCATCGCATAGTAGCGCTGCGTTTCCTCGTCCCACTCGAGGAGCGGGAAGTCGACCACCCAGAGACACTCATAGTGCCCAGGCTTCATCAGACCTAGTTCAGAGGCTACATGTAGACGTAACGTGCCCAGTTGCTTCTGTGCCGAGCGCTTGTCGCCTGAGATCAGGAAGGCTATGTCGCCTGGCTGCATGAATAGTTGGTCAGCAAGCGCTTTGAATTGGTCAGCCGAGAGGAACTTGTCGAAGCTACTCTTCATCGTTCCATCAGGCTGATAGCGTAGCCAGAGCAACCCCTTGGCACCCACCTGTGGGCGCTTGACAAAGTCGGTCAGCTGGTCGATCTGCTTGCGCGTGTAGTCCGCCTTGCCTGTGACCACGATAGCACCGATGTATGCAGCACTATCTACCACGCTAAAGCCATGACCCTGTATCGTCTCCGTCACCTCTGAGATCTCCATACCGAAGCGCAGATCGGGCTTGTCGCTACCATAGCGATCCATAGCCTCGTACCAAGTCATGCGTCGTAGTGGCGTGGGGAGGTCAATGCCGCGGATCTCCTTAAAGAGGTGCTTCGCCAGCCCCTCGAAGGTGCTCAAGATGTCGTCCTGCTCCACGAAGCTCATCTCGCAGTCTATCTGCGTGAACTCAGGCTGACGGTCTGCACGCAGGTCCTCATCTCTAAAGCACTTCACGATCTGGAAGTAGCGATCCATACCTGCCACCATCAGCAGCTGCTTGAAGGTCTGTGGCGACTGCGGGAGTGCGTAAAATTGCCCTGGATTCATACGACTAGGTACTACGAAGTCTCGCGCACCCTCGGGCGTCGAACCGATCAGCATCGGCGTCTCTATCTCTAGGAAGTGAAGCCCATCGAGATAGCGTCTCGTCTCCATCGTCATACGGTGACGCAGCTCTATATTGCTCAGCACTGGTCTACGACGTAGGTCTAGGTAGCGGTACTTCATACGCAGGTCATCGCCACCGTCGCTCACATCTTCGATGGTAAAGGGTGGCGTATCGGCACGGTTCAGTACCTTCATACGATCTGCGAGGATCTCGATCTGTCCCGTGGGGATCTTCTCATTGACACTGCTGCGTAGGCGTACGGTACCCGTCACCGCCAGCACCCACTCACGCCCCACCTCGCTCAGGAGAGCCTGATGAGACTCATCAAAGAAAATCTGCGTAATGCCATATCTATCACGTAAGTCGAGGAAGGTCATAGCTCCCATGCGACGAATCTTAGCGACCCAACCCGCGAGCGTCACCTGCTGTCCCTCGTCAGAGGCACGCAGAGCTCCACACGTATGCGTTCTGTACATAATCTGATGCTACCTATATCTATATTTATCTTTAGCTTGTATCACAGAGACCAAAGCACCATGCGCTCCAAGTCTCCACTAGCACAAAAGTACACAAAAACAAGCACATGAGTAGGACTACACGGGTTAGAGATTAGACTCTAGAAGCAGTAGAGCCTCTAGTCTTCTAACCTCTAGCCTCTAATCTCTATCTCCCTCACAGAGCTATTCGTGAATCTTCACGGAGAAAATAGAAAATCGCCACGGAGGAAAGAAGGATTTTCCTCGGACATATCATTTGATTCTTCCGAAGTTTCATCTGATTCCTCCGAAGTATCGTTTGATTCTTCCGAAGAAATTCCTTCTTTCCTCCGTGGCGATTTTCGATTTCCTCGGTAGAAATTTTAGACTCCTCTCACAGTGTAAAAAGAAACTTGAGGGTGGCTCGAAACAAATTTCTAATTCCGCTGAGCTAGTTATCTAAATGAACTCAAGCTCAATACTCATCAGATTGTAAGCCTTGCACTATCTATAAAAAATTCCCCATCAGGAAGAGCGAAGTCGTCCTGATGGGGGAGTATTATCAGTGTGATATTAGTCGCTCAGTGAGCGACCACTATCAATTTATTTCTTGTAGTACAGCTCCTCAGCTTCGGTCTTACGGCCCATCATGTCAAGTGCGATAGCTGTGGGCAGCTTAACACGAGAGTCTGACTGCATGGTAGCGAGTAGCTTGTAAGCCTCAGCAGCATTCTTGTCATACTGAAGAAGAGCATTGGCATAGTTAAGCTTGGCAACAACGTCGTTGCGATTCTGCTCGTAAGCTGTGCGATAGATAGCTACAGGGTTCTCACCAGCTGCGATCTTTTGGTTAGCTAGCGTGTACAGCTCATTTTGGCTTAGCAACTTAGGATTCGTCGAATAGATGTGTGCCAACTCTGAGGCCTCAAAGGGACGTACTCGATAGCCCATCGTAAAGGTGGTGCGTCGTAGACCTGGATAATAGTTGTCTAGGAGGTTGCGGTAAACCTTGCCTCCGTCAAGAGCCTTGATGTCAGCCTCACGCTGCGTGTCGGTATCATACTTACTTATGATGTCAAGGATCTCCTGACGCTCAGGTATAGCACTGGCGTCTACGACCTTGCGCAGTCCTTCCCAGTCTTCACCCATACCCTCAGCAATAACATTGGCACGACCGATGAGCTTCGGATAGGTACGCTTGACGTGATCATAAAGTGTTTTAGTACGTCTCTCAGAGAGATCCTTGTTGTGACTAAAGGAACCCTCAGGTGATGCATATCCTCGGATGTTGACAGACTGGAGCTCTGCGCCCTCAATCTTTGTAGCTCGCTGGACAAACTCGCCTAGGCGGGCTAGCTCCTGTGCATTGCCCTTATAATCCCTACGCAGGTCATCCTTGTCTACTGCAAACTGTACCTTGGCATCAAAGTTCTCAGAGTACTCTTTGAAGGTTGTAGCCGCTGGCTCTATGTAGTTGTACTTATAGTTTTCAGGACCAAAGACAGACATGGACTGTGGGTCTCCTTGTGCCAAGAAGGCACTCTTAGGACAGTTGCCACAGCTATAGGTCTGTACCTCTAGCTCCATATGACCACGAGCCATCCAGCTCTCGAAGGGGCTTTCATAAACCATGTGAGGCAAATCATTGATGCCACGTGCATAGACAGAGCCTTCTGGACGTGAGTAGACCTCGCGTCCGAGAGCCTCCTCATTGCGAAGGTCGTGCTGACGCTTGAGGATCTTATAGCGAGCATTGCCTGCTACATATATATCCTTGAAGCGTACTGAGTCGCTTCTATCTGCGGCCACATAGATCGGGGTAATCCGAACAAGTTGCTGTGCACGCACGGTGACATAAGGAGCTACATCCAGCTCTATGCGAAGCTGGTTGCTATTCATGTCTCGTGTGACTTTGCAGTGCTCTGATGAGAGTGCAATCGTCTGAGTCACCTCTGCCTTGGCGAGTTGCTGAGCACATAGTGTCCCTCCGACGGTAAATAGTAGCGTCGAGAGGAGTATGAGTAAACGGGATATCTTGATATTCATAATCTTGGTGTCTATGTTGTTATATGTGCTACTGACGATTACTTGAAGAAGAAGACATACGAGATAGTAGCCTTCGTGGGTCCGACATAGTTAGCCTTACCCTCGTCAATTTTCGTACCGCAACGCTGGCAGGGGAACTTGTCATATAGTATGCGAGCATAACCTGCACCTAGCGAGAACTCAAGAGAGGAGCGTGTCGAAAGCACCCATTGGTAGCCGACGCTGAGACCACCTCCGTAGAACCAGCCTTGGTAGCGGTGATCCTTCATGATAGAGTTTTTGTTCTCTAAGACGAAGGGAATGTCTATACCTCCCACGTTCATCTGACCTACATGTCCATGTAGACCAAGGAACCACCCATTGAAGACATCGCAGAACCAGTACCTAAGCTCAGGCTGGGCCATCCAGTGAGCCCACTTGGTCTCACTATAGTTTGGCTTGTCTGCGTCTAGGTTGAATAGGAATGCGTTCCATCCAACTTGGGTGTCGAAGGTAAACTTATTGCCCATCGCAAACTCTAGTGAGAGGTTGGGCGTCAGGATGGCATCGTAAGCTAAGTTGTTTTTGAGTGCAACTCGCTGTGCCGTGGCTGCAAGTCCAATAGTTAGGACGAGGCCGATTGTAATCACTATCTTTCGTATCATAGTAAGTGGTTTGGCTACAATTTCAATTATTTCTGTGGGACAAAGTTACGGTATTTGACTCAAACAAACCAGCTTATTAAGGAGAATCGACTTGTCAAAAACGGTATTTCTTTTGACCTTTTCGATATTTAATTCTTCCTTATGGTCGTCATCGCTATAAAAGAGGGCATAAGCAAGGCGACAGCGTACATCCATTCATCGGAATAGTTCGCTGTCGCCTCATGCTTTGCTCTCTTCGATTGATTTATCGACTCAGAGATGCCTTAGCCGAAGTTATCGTAGTTGATCTGCTCAGGCGGTACGCCTAGGTTGTCCAGCATCGTGATGGCTGCTGCCGACATAGGACCAGGACCGCACATGTAGTACTCGATATCCTCAGGAGCTTCGTGATCCTTGAGGTAGTTATCGTAGATGGCTTGGTGAATGAAGCCCGTAAGTCCCGTCCAATTGTCCTCAGGCAGTGGTGCCGAGAGCGCGATGTGGAAGGAGAAGTTCGGGAACTCACGCTCGATAGCGCGGAAGTCCTCCTCGTAGAAGATCTCACTGCGTGAGCGTGCTCCGTACCAGAAAGAGACCTTGCGGGTCGTATGCTCCGTAAGGAATAGATGTAGGAGCTGCGCACGTAGCGGAGCCATACCTGCACCTCCACCAATGTAGAGCATCTCGGCATCGGAGTCCTCGTGGATGTGGAAGTCTCCGTAAGGACCGCTCATGGTTACCTTGTCTCCAGGCTTGAGACTAAAGATGTAAGAAGAAGCGATACCTGCGGGTACCTTCTGCCAGGTGTGTGTCACACGATCCATCGGAGGCGTGGCGATACGTACGTTGAGGGTGATGATATTACCCTCAGCCGGATAGTTTGCCATAGAGTAGGCGCGGACAGTCTCCTCGGTGTTCTTTGCCGTGAGGCTCCACATGTTGAACTTATCCCAGTCGCCACGGAACTGATCCTCGACAGCGTAGTCGCTATACTTCACCTCATACTTAGGAATCTTGATCTGAGCGTAGCTACCGCTCTTGAACTCCATGTGCTCACCCTCGGGGAGCTTGACGACAAATTCCTTGATAAAGGTAGCAACATTCTTATTAGAGATGACTTCGCACTCCCACTCTTTGACACCGAAGACGCTCTCAGGGACGATCACCTTGAGATCCTCCTTGACTTTCGTCTGACAGCCGAGACGCCAGTGAGCCATCTGCTCTTTGCGAGAGAAGAAGCCCTTCTCCGTAGCGAGGATCTCTCCTCCACCCTCTACGACACGACAGCGACACTGTCCACAGCTACCGCTACCACCGCAGGCACTAGATAGGAAGATGCCTTCGTTCTGTAGCGTGTTGAGGAGCGTACCGCCCATCGGCACCTCTAGGTCTTTAACATCATTGACATTGATATGTACGTTGCCAGAGGGGATGAGCTTACTCTTAGCTACTAGGAGTACCACGACGAGGAGCAGTACGACCAGGAGGAAGACCGCTACACTAGAGACTATTATTAAGGTCATTTGATCCATATCTGTAGGCGATTAGAGTTTGACACCTGAGAAGCTGAGGAACGCGATACCCATCAGACCGGTGACGATGAGCGTGATACCAAATCCTCTCAGAGGCTTCGGTATATTACTATAAGCTAGACGCTCACGGATAGCTGCCAGGCCGACGATAGCGAGCATCCAACCAATGCCAGATCCGAGTCCATAGACAGTTGCCATACCCGTATTGATGAAGTCACGCTGCTGCATGAAGAGTGAACCACCGAGGATCGCACAGTTCACAGCGATGAGCGGTAGGAAGATACCGAGCGAGTTGTATAGCGAAGGACTGTAACGCTCCACGACCATCTCTACCAGCTGCGTAAAGGAGGCGATGACGGCGATGAAGACGATCAGCGATAGGAAGCTCAGATCGACCGAAGCAAACTCCGCACCGAGCCACGACAATGCTCCCGCCTTAAAGACGTAGGTCTCCAGGAGGTAGTTGATCGGTAGCGTACAGGTGAGGATAAAGGTTACTGCCAGCCCCAATCCGAGTGAGGTCTTGACATCTTTGGATACGGCTAGGTAAGAGCACATACCTAGGTAGTAGGCAAAGATCATATTGTCGACAAAGATCGACTTGAAAAATAGACTTAGATAATCCATTGCTTAGACTTTAATCTGTGTGTGACCAATGTATTATATGGATTGGAGAGCTTACTGCTCCTGTAGATCCTTGTTTTTACTACGCTGTATCCATACGATGCAGGCGAGGACGATGAGTGCCATAGGAGGCATGATCATCAAGCCATGATTGACATAGCCCATATCATAGAAAGACTGCGGGATAATCTGATATCCGAGTAGCGATCCTCTACCGAGTAATTCACGGACGAAGCCGATGATCACCAAAACGAGTCCATAGCCCAGGCCATTGCCGATACCATCGAGGAAAGAAGCCTTAGGACCATTTGCCAAGGCAAAAGCCTCTAGTCGTCCCATCAAGATACAGTTCGTAATGATCAAACCAATGTAGACCGACAGCTCCTTAGAGACGTCGTAGACATAGGCCTTGAGTACCTCATTGACGATCGTCACAAGCGCAGCGACCACCACCAGCTGTACGATGATACGGATACGATTAGGTATCGTGTTACGCAGTAGCGATATGATCACGTTCGCAAAGGCGACGACCACCGTCACCGATAGAGCCATCACCAGAGCGGGCTTGAGCTGAGCTGTGACCGCCAGTGCCGAGCATATACCGAGCACCTGTACGGTGACAGGGTTATTCTTATTGAGAGGTCCTAGGAAAACCTCTTTATTACTTATCTTACTCATAGCTTAGATTACTCTCTCTTGATTATTCTACTGCTACTGCTTGAGCACCACGTATCTGCTCTATGTAAGGGAGGTACTCGTGGATAGAACTCCAGAGCATGTTGTTGACGCCATTGCTCGTGAGCGTACCGCCAGAGATACCATCTACGTAGTCTTGGTCAGAGAGTGTCCGACCATGCTTGACTACAGCGATAGACTTAAACTGGTCGTCACGATAGAGCTGCTTACCGACGAACTCCTCTGAGAAGTGCTTCGTCGCAATCTCTGCACCTAATCCTGGAGTCTCACCAGCGTGCGAGAAGTCGGTGCCGTAGACAGTCGACCCGTCTGCCTGCACAGCAAGGAAGCCCCAGATAGCTCCCCATAGACCAGCTCCATCCATCGGGAAGATGTAGAGCTGCTGCCCCTCGACCTCCGCAACATAGACAGGGAGTCCGAGAGAAGGGTCTTGCTGACGGAGCTTAAACTGGTTGGCCGTGTTCATCTGGAAAGCCTCATTCTGAGCAATCTGGTCTCCCTCGAACGTAGCAATCACTTCGCCCTGACCATTGACCAGTAGCTCTTGCTTGATCACCTTCGTATAGGTGGGGATGACTTGATCTTTCGTAGGCTCCAGATGTACAGCACGTAGTATCTGCTGCATCTTGTCGATACGCTCATTCTCTAGTTGCGGCTTGCGTAGCGCCACAGCAGTGAGCGCTAGAGCTATTGCGACTACGACCACCATAATGGCTGCGTAGAGGATCGTGTAGGTATTACTATCTCTATTCATAGTCGTAAGGAAGATCAATGTTTAGCTGCCGCCCAGCGCTTCTTGCGCTTGGAGACGTTGTTGTTTACTACCACATAGTCGATGAGCGGTGCGAAGACGTTCATCAGCAAGATAGCGAGCATCATACCCTCAGGATAACCAGGGTTGAGGACACGTATGAAAACACACATGACACCCACGAGGAGACCGTAGATCCACTTACCCGTCTCGGTACGTGCCGAGGTAACAGGGTCAGTTGCCATGAAGACTAGACCGAAGGCAAAGCCACCGTAGAGTAGATGATGCGCAATGTCGAGCTGCATCGCAGCGGTCGTGCCGATCGCGTTAAAGAGGAGCGTCATCAGCGCTGCACCCACGACGCCACTCACGATCACCTTGTAGCTAGCTACGCCTGTCCAGATGAGCAGGATAGCACCAAGTAGGATCGCAAAGGTCGAGACTTCACCGATACTACCGGGTATAAAGCCCCAGAAAGCGTCCCATAGTGTAGAGGGCTCGCCCATCGTGTTAACGATCGCGGGGAGCGTATCACCAGCCGTAGCCACCTGACCTAGAGGAGTAGCCCCTGAGAAGCCATCGACAGCAGCTGTAGCCATATCGCCACCACCACCGAAGCCAAAGATAGGCTCCGTACGAACGAAGACCTTGTCACCAGTCATAGCTGCTGGATAGGCAAAGAAGAGGATGGCACGGGTGATCAGCGCCACGTTGAAGACGTTGTAGCCCGTTCCACCGAAGACCTCCTTGGCGAAGATCACCGACATAGCGACAGCCACAGCAATCATCCAGAGTGGCGTGCCAATGGGCACTATCATCGGAACCAGCATACCTGTCACGAGGTATCCCTCCTGGATCTCTTCGTGCTTCCACTGTGCTACGGTAAACTCGATACCCAGTCCCACTACGTAGGAGACCACGATCTTAGGCAGTACTGCTAGGAAGCCAAACCAAAACATCGACCAGAAGCCAGCCGTCTGACCGATCGCGATGAAGTGCTGGAGTCCCACATTGTACATACCAAAGAGTAGCGCAGGCACCAGTGCTAGCACCACGGTACTCATGACACGCTTGCTATCTATCGCATCATGTACATGCACACCTCCTTGTGGAGCCGCCGTTGTGTGCGGCACATAGAGGAAGGTCTCAAACCCGTCAAAGAGCGAGTGAAACGCACGCAGCTTACCCCCAGGCTCAAACTGCGAGCGTCGCTTATTGAATCTATCTTTTAGTGACATATAATATAGTAGTCAAGTCCATAGCCTTACGATGAGGAAGCTTTGCTCCCCCCGTGAGGCTGTTTTTTTTAGTTCATCTCCTTATATAGTAGGTCTAGACCTTGACGCACGATGTGTTGTAGCTCCATCTTGGAAGTGTCGACGAACTCGCACAGGGCGAAGTCCTCAGGTGCCACCTCGTAGATGCCAAGCTCCTCCATCTTGTCAATATCAAAAGCTATAATCGCCTTCAGCAGATACTCCGCATAGATATCTAGCGGGAAGACGCTCTGCAGCTCATGACTCATGATCATCGCACGCTTGCCTCCCTTGAGGCGAGCATCCAGTGTATACTGTTTGCGAGGCATGAGCCAGCTGAGATAGGTACGGCTCTGGCTAAACTCTCCAAATCGGGGCATAGCCCACCCGAGCAGCTCATCACGATCAGCCCCATCAGGGATCACCGTGATCTGGTCGCAGCTCATCGGGAGGAAAGGACGCTCCTCCGTGAGCTGAGTGCCTGTCAGCACATTACCTGCAATGATACGCGTCTTGCATCCATCCTGAGCCACCTTGCCCAGGCTCTCTACACGACAACCAGGCAGTAGGTCCATATAGCCATGCTCTGCAGCGTGACTACCTGTGATGGCAATGCGACGGCTGTAATCCACATGACCCGTCATCAGGAGACGACCGATGAGTACTACATCTGTAGCACGTAGTGTCCAGACCGTCTCGCCCTTATTGACTGGAGCTGTATGGTTGATTAGCACCCCCACATTACCAGCAGGATGTGGGCCTCGTACCTCTACGCTCTCCACCTCTGCGGGGAGTGTCAGAGGGCAGTCGTGTGCGACGCCTACGTAGACCTTGCCAGCTGTCAGACGAGCCAAGGCGCGTAGTCCTATACGTAGCTCCTCCTCACGTTCCTCCAGTAGATAGCCGATCTCAGGAGCTAGCGGGGCGGTCAGATGTGCTGTGACAAATATATCTCGTGGTGCGATCGTAGGATCAGCAATGCGATCGTAAGGTCTCTGACGTATGAGCGTCCATAGGCCAGACTCTAGTAGCAGTGCTTGTAGCTTGCTAGGCTCACCGTCGAGTAGTCCTTCTACGGCAAAGGTACGCTGTGCCTGACTCTCATCTGGGCGTATCTCTACGCTCATAATCTTACGCTTAGCCCCTCGATTGATTGCGACCAGCTCACCACTGACGGGTGCTGTGACCCATATCTCTGGATACTGCTTGTCGTAGACAATCGGGTCGCCAGCCTCCACATGATCTCCCACATGCACCTTCATCTTGGGCGTCAGCCCAGGTACATTATCGGGCACCCATGCATAGGTGGACGATGCTCCGCCAGAAGGTGTGGTCAGGAGGGTACGGGGCGCAGTCCCATGGAGTTTGAGATCCAAGCCTCGCTTGATAGTTATCGTTCTTGCCATGACGATCTCTCTTTAGAATCCAACAATTGGTGCAAAAGTACTCATTTTATTTGGTACTACCTCATTTTGGGTAAAAACCCTCAGGCGTGACACGCTCTAACCTATAGCACTGACAAATCTCCACCGAGGAAATCCTAAATTCCTCCGTGGAGATTTTTCATTTCCTCCGGAGGAAAGAAAAATTTCTTCGGACTTATCATCTGATTCTTCCGAAGTATCGTTTGATTCTTCCGAAGAAATTTTCCTCGCCTCCGTGGAGATTTTTCATTTTCCAGCGAGCTATTTGGAAATTCCCCCATAGAGATTAGAACAAGCCCGCACGTGGCATCGCTTCTTGTCCTTCGAAGTTGACACGCAAGCGCCTCTGCTTGATGATTGCGGCGCTATTTATTACCTTTGCAGCCGAAAGCGTCCCCTTCTCACCGCTTTTAAACAATTCTGATTATGGAAAACATTTGGAACAGCATCTTAGCTGACTTTTCGCACTTTACGCTATCGAGCTTCTTCGCGACCTTTATGATCCTCTTTGTCTCTATCGACATCATCGGAGCCATCCCGATTGCGCTGAGCCTCAAGGAGAAGGGAAGCATCTTTCACCCCAGCAAGGTGGCTATCATCTCGGGCATCATGTTCATCGCCTTCCTCCTCATAGGGGAGCCACTGCTAGGCTTCTTTGGAGTGGACGTTTCGTCCTTTGCTGTGGCGGGTTCTATCGTCCTCTTTGTGCTGGCTGTCGAGATGATCTTCGGCATACAGGTCTTTCAGGACGACAACCCTTCGGGCAGTGCAGACATCGTACCGCTTGTCTTCCCGCTCTTTGCGGGTGCAGCCTCCTTTACCGCGATCCTAACTATGAAGTCCTCTGGGACGGCGACCTCGACGCTTTTCGTCGCTATCTTACTCAATGTCGTCTGCATCTACCTAATGCTGCGGACGGTGGCCCTCCTAGAGAAGTGGCTCGGACAGGGCGGGATCTACATCTTGCGTAAGTTCTTCGGAGTCATCCTGCTAGCCATCTCCGTACGCTTCTTTATGGAGAACCTCATGATCATCCTCGAGCCTTTCTTTGTCAAGTAAAGGCTGTACACAAAACAAGTAGAGGCTCGTCCCGATCGGGATGAGCCTCTACTTGTTTTGCGACTGCGAAGAGCAGTCTACGGTTCCCCTATTGGATTGACATGTTTATTCAAGGAATGACGCACTTGACCGCCTCGACTGGTGTAGCGACGATGTAGAGTCCCTCTGTGAGGGATGCTAGCGGGATCTCGCATAGCCCATCAGCATCAGACTGAGTCTGCAACAGTAGCTGTCCCGTCATGTCATAGAGCGCGATCGGGGTGTCGGGTGCGGTAGCGATGTGTAGCATATCTAGCTCCACGCTCACTTGTAGCGTCGATTCGACTGTGGAAGTGAAGACAGGCTCGTTTGCTATCGGGAAGCCGATAGGTGCACCTGTGTCGCCACTGTTTCCTCCTAGATAGTCGCTCATCTCCCAGCCCTGTGCGTGAGCGAGGTAGAGAAGCTCCTCTTGGAATGCATTGTCAGCTCCCGCTCCCTGACTATTGAGCCAGAGGATGGTTGCTTTCTCCTCTTTGAGACGCGTGGGCAGGCTTGCAATGATCTTCTTACCCGCGTCGACGGTCAGCTTGTTGCCGTAGCAGGAGAGGAAGTTTAGCAGAGGCGTGCCACTCAACTCAATGCTTGTGAGCTGATTGTCGTGTAGTCTGAGCGTCACGAGGTGTGGTAGATCCGCTAGCTGAATGGTTGCGGGCTGATAGTTGTGCAGCTCCAGCTCACGTAGATACTGCGCCTTGGTAAGCTCTACGCCCTTAATGGTGGCTCCACTGACGATCAGTCTGTAGATGTCCCCACGAAGGAGTAGTTCTGTGCCTTCGAGTGTATAGGAGACTGGCGTCTTGGAGCTGACGACTGGCTCGGTGGTACCTGTGACTTGCATCTCGCCCAGCACGCCGACGGTGAGCTGTATGGTGCTGCCAGCCTTGTCAAAGGTAATCTTGATCATGCCCTCGCCCAGCTCAGGAGCGTCAGAGCCTCGATAGTCAAGCCCCCTGCCAAAGTCGGCAAAGTCTGCATAGTCGACCACGCGCCAGTACTTACCTAAAGCTTGATCAACAAGGGTCTTGGTGCAGACATTGCCCTCCGTCTGGCTAGGCGTATTAATCACTTTAAAAAGACCTCTCGTGAGCCCCGTACGATTAGGTAGCTTGGCGACGATCTGAGCCATCTGAGGCTCCTTGATCTGATTGTCGTAGATCTCCACTTTGCTGAGCGGTGCTCCTGTAGCGAGGGTGATCTCGGTGAGGAGGTTATTATTGCAGAGTAGCTCCTCTAGGTGAGTCTGCGCAGAGAGATCGAGCTTGGCAATGTTATTATTAAAGAGATAGAGCCTCTTGAGCTCCTTCTGTGCTGAGAGATCTATCTGCGATAGGTTGTTGTGTCCCATCTGCAGGGAGGTGAGCTTAGGATTGTTACTTAGGTCTATCGAAGCTATCTCTAGGTCTCCACAGCTGAGCTCTTCGAGTAGTGGGCAGTGTGACACGTCAAGACCCTTGAAGGGATTCTTGCTACAGCTCAATCTGCGTAGCTGCTTGCTGTGCGAGAGGTCTAGACTCATAAGCTTAGCATAAGCGCAGGAGAGCTCCTCGAGTAGAGGATACTTAGCTAGATCTAAGTTCTGTACCTTCGTGCCATAGATGTCTAGGAAGAGCAGCTTAGAGTGCTCTCCGAGGGTCAGCGTCTCAAGGTCTGAGCAATTTGATACGGAGAGACGCTCTAGCGAGGCTAGGTGCGCTACGTCTAGGGAAGTGATCTGGTTGTCACCACAGGAGAGTGCGCGGAGAGCCCCATTTTGCGTTAGATCTAGCGAGCGAATCTTATTTTTCGCCACATCTAGCTGCTGTAGCTTCGTACACTTGCTCAGATCTACTGCTGTGGGGTAGTAGTTATCCGAGTAGTCTAGGATCTCTAGGTCGGAGCATTGAGCGAGGGCTAGGCTCTTGACATAGTTGCCCTTGAGACGCAGCTCCTTGAGGAAAGAGGCTTTGGGGATGTCGAGACGCTCTAGCTGGTTGTAGGTACAGTCCAGGCATTGAAGCGCCTTGGCGTAAGCAATGTTTAGCTCGGTGAGGTTGTTATTATCACAACGTAGCTCCGCCAGCTCTTTCGCCTGACGTATGTCTAGTGCGGAGAGGTTTTGGTGCGAGAGTGTGATAGCCGTAATCGCTCCTGAGAGCTTCACATCAGCACTCTCAATGGTATAGGCGTGTGGCTTGCCATCAGCGAGGATAGCTCCTGCTAGGCCTTGGACCGTTACTGCACCATCGGCAGAGATGGTGAGTGTGATCGTCGATCCTACGGGCAGAGCCGTGGTAAATAGGATACGCGAAGCTGCGTAGCTCTGTAAAGAGCATAGGGCGAGGCCCATGAGCATAGTCATGAGTCCTCGCCTTATGATAGAGTGAAGCATAGTTCGTTTTGCTTATTGTGTTATGACCACCTTATCAGTCTGTGTGCTGTCAGAAGAGATCGTGCGGACGATATATAGTCCGTCAGGTAGCTCGCTGACGCCCATGTCAATGCGCTGGCATGGTGCTGTATGGTAGTCACGGAGTAGCTGACCCGTGGTGTCGTACACTTGAAGACCCTCTAGGGATGCACCCTCAGCAGTGATCGTACCGTAAGCGTACTGTACCGTTGTGGAGCCATTGTCTACTAGCTCCTGAAGGTGACGTGGTGAAGCCTCAAAGACATAGATAAAGTCAAAGGTCTTCCTAGGATCTCCATATCCATACTTCCAATGCTCGGCCTTCTTGCAGTAACCCTTGAGGTCATAGCTAAACTCGCCGAAGCCACCGTTTTCCTCTGTAATAGGTAGCATAGGCCAGAAGACCTTGGTCTTAGCCTTGTCGTCGTACTGATAGCGGAGCTCGAAGACTGGATCTGCCTTACCCTTCTCAGGATCGGTCTCACCCGGATTGTACGTATAGTTCATCGCTTTGACACTAGACATAAGTCCCTGCTCATCCCATGTGTAATGCTCACCCTTCATATAGAGCCACTTGGTCTGAACGGCTGCATACTTAACCTCTGACTTCTGTCCCTTGTCGTTGTAGCTATAGAAGGTCTTGCCTGTGGGCGTCGAAACGGTGGGGTGATTAGTGTCTACTCCCGTAGCCTCTCCAAACTGCTCCTCGATGAGCTGTCCCTTGTCGTTGTAGATGTAATCATTCATCACTTTGGCGCTCTGCTCTGCCCAATAGTCTATCTGTCCATCGGGTCGGTAGGCGATCTTGGTATCAGCCATATCATTGTTGAAAAGCTTCATCTGGCGTCTTACCATACGCCCCTTATCATCGTAAGTGTAGTGTGTAAACATACTGGGCTTGCCATCCTTTGCATAGTCATAGGCTAGCGTGATGTCAATGTCTGAGATACGTCCCTCCTCATCATATCGTATGTCGTGACGAGACTCGACAGTTCCGTCTCCTTTTATGGCGGTGCGGGATACCCACTTCTTATTTTCGTCATAGCCATAGGTGTAGACCGTTGCCGTAGCGACCGTAGGCTCGACCTTCGTTAGGTAGTACTCGTAAGCGGTTGCTGAGCCTGAACCACCCTTTGCGAAGGTAGCCGTGATCTTGCTATCCTCAAAGAGCTGGAACTCTAGATCCTCTAAGATATCATCGTCGTTGACCTTGAGCTCCTGTAGCTCGTAGCCCTCCTCAGGTGTAGCGACTACCTTGTAGGTCTCACCTTGTGGCATAAATGCTAGATCCTCCTTGTCGTAACCCTCGATAGTGATCTGCCCGTGAGCAGTCTCTTCGATGGTAACCTTAGCATACTCAAAGATAGGTGTGGGCTCTCCATACTCATCCTCATTCTTGCTAAATAGTGCCCACCCCTTGCGTCTAGCTACACTAGCAGCCTTGGGTGACCAAACATTGCCCTCCTTGTATGTAACCTTAGTGCCAAGAGCAAAGATCTTGTAGGCTGGCATCATCGCGTTGTAGTCGGCACTATGATCTGCAAGGCTCTCTACAATGGCTAGCGTAGCCTCCGCAGGAAGTGCACAGAGGTGCAAGCTGAGCAGCTTAAGCTTGGGGCAATTGGAAACGTTTACCTTGGCAAGTTTCTGGCAGCGCTCTAGGTAGACTTGAACTAGTGAAGCATGATTAGATAAGTCAATCTCCTCTATCTGTGCCTCCTGTAGGTAGATGTACTGCAGCTTGTCAGACTTAGGCAGCTGGATAGATGACAGCTCGCTACAACTAGAGGCTGTAAGCATCTCCAGTGCAGTACAATCAGAGAGATCCAGTGCGGTAACCTTCGTCTGAAGCAGGTCCAGTGTCGTCAGCTTACTCATTCCCTTTAGGTTGAGTTTCTTAACAGGGTTACGATCCACGTTTATACTCTTCAGATTGACTAGACCCGTTATGTCTAGCTCAGAGACCTCGCTGTTTTGTAGCTCTAGCTCCTCGAGTGCTGTACACCCTGTGAGGGTGACACTCTGAAGCTTCATGTTGGCGTTGCCCTTGAGGATCTTTAGTCCTGTACAGCCCGTTAAGTCTAGTGCAGGCAGGGAGCTGTAGGCACAGTTTAGCTCTTTGAGCGTGGTGACATTCTTAGCTTGTAGGTCGGAGATCGAGCTATTGTTGACGCTAAGCTTCTCGATCGTCTTTGAGTTGGTGATATCTACTACAAAAAGCACGCTAGAGCTGCAACTAATAGACTTAACAGCACCACGGATCGTAATCTCCAGCCCTGTGGGCATATAGGATTTACGATCCGCGGCATAAGTCTCTGTGACTCCATCGATGGTTATTTCTCCCTCTCCCTGTACGTCTAGTGAGAGTGGCATAGGCTCATCGTCATCGTTGGTAGGGAGCTCTATGAGCTTCATAATAATGACGTTTCCCTCGCCAGCCTTTTGAGCTGATAGTGGCGCATAAATAGCCATCCCGAGGAGGGCTAGCAGCGTAGCAATAAGTAATCGGTGATTCATTGTTTTGAGTTTGTTTTGATTAGGACTATTTGTTTCTCAACACGTACACTATCGTACTTGTTGCGACAAAGGTAGTAATTATTTGTTTAGTACACAATAGCAATACATTGGTACGACAATCACCTACTCGGAAGTTCTATTAGGACTTTCTAAACTCTCGGCTTCTATAGCAGGATCGAGAGACTTCTAATCGCTTAGATGAACAGTTGCTACCGAATAAATCAATAATCTCACGGAAGAAATCAGGAAATTCTTCGGAGGAAATTTGCGATTTCCCCGGAGGAACAAAAAAATTCTTCGGACTTATCATTTGATTCTTCCGAAGTATCATTTGATTCTTCC
>UWSO01000025.1 GCA_900538385.1 uncultured Porphyromonas sp. | reverse complement strand
ATTGACCTCAATGGAGATCTAGGAGTAGCTATAATGTGAGTCCATAGCGCTATGTATCAAGACTTAATCCATCTATTCCTCGGTTGGCGTCAGGAATAGCTCCTTGGAGGATACAGGGTATAATGCGTCAGCCCTGCATGGCAACTCAACCTCTTGTAGACAAAAAGACGACCACACGGATCTGTCCACGTGGTCGTCAGATGTCGAGCTTCGCTTCTTAGTTCTAAGTGAAGCGAGGGACGGTATACTTATAGGTTAGGATTGACCTTGTGCCAGTCAGCGACAGCGGGTATGATGCCCATCTGTATGATCTGCTCGCGCATAGCCTGCAGGTGCTCGTAGCTCTTGTCGAGAGCTGCCTCTTCGTCGGGCAGACCCTTGACCTCCTTGTAGGCTACGCCATCGCGTGTGATAGTTGTCTCACGAGCCATCATCACATTCTCGTAGCGGCTGTCACGGACGAAGCAACCAGCTGGCCAACGGAAAGGCTCGCCACCCATAGCCGCGCGTATCATCTCGATAGAGACGTAGGCTGGGCTCTGGAAGCTGGAGCGACCACGCAGAGCGATGATGTTGGCACCGCCCTTGATGACACGCTGCTGGAGTGCAGCCCACTCGTCGTGCGTCAGTTTATCCGTGCCGATGAGATCCGTGAGCGGAGTGCCATCAATACGAGCCGTGCTGGCGAAGACAGCCATCTGCTCGCCGTGACCGCCATAGGTGCGGGTATTGGTCACCTGACTCTGCTGGAGACCAAAGTGCTTAGCCAGCTCGCTCTGTAGACGTGTACTATCGAGCGCAGCCAAGGTGGTCACCTGAGAAGGCTTTAGCCCAGAGTGGATAAGTGTGACGAGACCAGTGATGTCAGCGGGGTTGAAGATGATCACGACATGGCGCACGTCGGGGCAGTACTTCTTGATGTTGCGTCCTAGCTCAGCAGCGATCTCAGAATTGCCCTTGAGTAGGTCTTCACGAGTCATACCCTCCTTACGAGGTGCACCGCCAGAGGATACGATATACTTAGCATCCCGAAGAGCCTCAGCAATGTCTGAGGTGAAGGTTAGGTTTAGCCCCTCGAAGCCACAGTGGCGCATCTCCTCCCAGACGCCTTCAAGTCCCTTAGCAAAAGGATCGTAGAGGCAGATATTGGGAGTAAGGTGCATCATGGCAGCAGTCTGCGCCATGTTGGATCCGATCATGCCGGCAGCGCCGATGATGACTAGTTTGTCTTGCGTTACAAAGTTCATAGTGTCTTATTTAGTCTGTATTGAAATTGTCAGCTTGTTGCGTTACGCCCCTAATAATAAGGAAGAGAGACTGGGAGGAAAGCTTTGCGACCCAGTAGGTCTCACTGCTCACACCCCAATCTCTCCACTAAGCTATCGCTCTACGGGTTTGCGCCTATCTGCTTACGCCTCGTAGCGACGTGCGATCTCCTTCCAGTTGATGATAGACCATAGGTCCTTGACGTGATCGGCACGGCGGTTTTGATAAGATAGGTAGTAAGCGTGCTCCCATACATCGAAGCACATCAGAGGCTTGAGACCCTTGCGTAGTGGGTTACCAGCGTTAGGCTCCTTCTCGACAGAGAGCTTGCCCTGCTCATCACTAGCGAGCCAAGCCCAGCCTGATCCAAAGAGTGAGGTGCAGGCATCGTTGAAGGCTGTCTGGAAAGCTTCAAAGCTACCGAAGTCACGCTTGATAGCGTCAGCGAGCTTGCCCTCGGGGTGTCCACCAGCGTTTGGTGCAAACTGTAGGAAGTACATGTTGTGGTTCATCACCTGACCAGCCTGATTGTACAGCTTGCCCTCAGCCTTACGGACGATCTCCTCAAGAGAAGCATCCTTGAGATCAGAGTCGGGAAGTAGCTTATTGAGTGTGTCGACATAGCCCTTGAGGTGCTTGCCGTGGTGATACTGGATCGTCTCAGCGCTGATTACAGGCTCGAGCGCGTCATTTGCATAGGGTAGCTTTATTAGTTCGTGTGTCATATTGCTTTATCTGTTTACTTTTAAGTGTGACATGTGCATCTCTAGGCTTATCTTATAGCTCTTACGAGAAGCTATGAGCCTAGAGTTATGTCACAAAGGTATATAAAAGTAGCCACAAATACAAGTCCCACCTAGGCTATCTCTCACAAGTGCGATGAGGTGCCTGCGTCACTATACGTCCCGTCCCATTGATTCATCTGTTAAAGATCCATCCAAGTAGACCTCCAATAAGACCTACTAGGAACAGCCCTAGAAAGATGAAAGCTGGGATTCTAACCCACAGGCGAGCTTGACGGCTAGCATAGGCAGCTCCCTCATAGTTGCCAGCGTAGTAGCAAGAGGAGACTTGTATAGAGTAGACAATCGCAATGATACCTGCTATGCGAGAAAGAAAGATGGTCACAAGGATGCTCCAGACGAGATAGGTCGGTGGCATAGGAGGACGAACTGTTGGTCGATCCTCTGGGCTTGTAGTGTCATAGCGAGGAGCTTGAGTCGCCCGACCAGATGTCTCCTGATAAGGAGGAGGTGTCTGTGCAGTCGTGGAACCAAAGAGCGAGGTAAGTTCGTTCACTTGATAAGCGGGTATCCAGTCAACTATATCTTCAGCCCAGACAATCGTGTCGGGTGTGATCCCCATCGCAGCAAGCTCCTCTATCGTATAGGGTCCAGCTGGCTGATCATTGCGAATGATGTAGTATTGCTTCATGAGATTAGTTTACTATACAGTCAAAGGTACTAAATGTTTGTAAACGAAGAGTCTACCCAAGCACCGCAACGCTTACGAGTAGCGATTGTCAAAAAGAGCTGATCTCTAGATGGAGACTTGGGAGTTCCCCTTTGGAGATCCGCTTTTCTTCGATACAGCGAGGGGACGTTTGTCCTAGCAGCGATGTTTCGGATCGGCTCTTTGATACGGCTTCGTTTAATCTTTTGACATTTTAGCACCTCTAAGACGGAGACACATATATACATACGACACACTATGCGACAGATACCGTTACGGAGTCTCTGCCTACTCCTTATACTGCACGTTTTATCCTTTACATTACCTGCCCAAGTGGTGACGACCGTACGAGGTGCCGTACGGGACGGTGCCGAGGCCCCTCTCGTGGGTGCCAATGTGGCATTCTATCGCCTCACGCCCTCTGGCGACAAGCAGCTCGTGGCGGGCGGCACGAGCGATAGCAAGGGGCGCTTTGCGATAGCTCAAGTGCCTCAGGAGCAGCTCTCCCTAGAGGTTTCCTACATAGGCTATCAAAACTACCAAAAGAACCTGACGATCACGGCTGGGCTAGACCTAGGGATCATACAGCTCGAGGAGGATGCGCATCTGCTCGAGGTGGTGGTCGTAGAGGGTAAAGCGACCGACATGACGGTGCGAGGCGATACGATCTCCTTCAACGCTGATGCCTACAAGGTGCCACAGGGTGCTATGCTGGAGGAGCTGGTCAAGCGTCTCCCAGGAGCAGAGATCGACGAGAATGGTCAGATCACCATCGGCGGACAGCAGGTGGCGAAGATCATGCTCGACGGCAAGGAGTTCTTTAGCGGGGATACGAAGGTAGCTATGCGCAACCTGCCGGCTGAGGTGGTCAATCAGTTGGAGGTGCTAAACCAGCAGAGCGATGAGGCGCGCGTCACTGGCTTTGACGACGATGAGGAGCAGACGGTGCTCAACATACGCACGAAGCCTGATATGCGTCAGGGTACTTTCGGACACGCTCTGGCGGGTTACGGCTTGGCCCACCGCTATGAGCTCAGCGGGATGCTCAACTACTTCTCCAAGCAGCACCAGACGACGCTCATCGCTGGCAGTAATAATACAAACGGGCAGGGACTCTCTGACCTAGACCTAGGCGGTGGCTCTAGAGGATGGGGTCGTGGTGGCGGTAGACGTGGCGGCGGCTTCAGACCACAAGGTATCACCACCTCTGCACAGGTCGCTGCTAATGAGACTTACACGCCTAATGATCGGCTGGAGATCAATGCGAATGCGCGCTATGGTTACTTCCAAAACGACCTCTCGGCACGCACCGAGACAGAGAACCTCTTGCCCGACAGCCCCAGTACATTTACCAATGAGACGACCGAGGCACTCAGACAAGGGCACAACCTAGGAGGCGATGCCTTTATCAAGTGGCAGGCGACAGACCGCACGGAGCTGATCTACCGCCCTGCGGTACACTACAACTGGGGTGTGGATCAGGAGGAGAGCAACTACCGCACCACGGATAGCGAGGCGAGCGAGCTGCATCGAGGCAGTCAGGAGAACCTGCGGGAGCATCGTGGGCTACGCCTCTTCAACATGCTACTCCTAGGGCATAAGCTTAATGACGAGGGGCGTACCCTGAGCCTACAGCTCAACGGAGGCTTCCATGGAGACAATGCCAATACCGAGAGCCACTCAACGCTTCACTCGGTCGAGGGCGATCAGTCACAGCAGACGCTTTTGGAGGATCGCGATCAAACCTTCAGCTACCGCATACGCACGGGCTATGTAGAGCCACTCACGGAGCTGCTCTCGCTACAAGCACAGCTGGAGTGGAGCGACCGCATACGAAGCAGTGAGCGTGACTACAAGCAGCCCGACGCTACGGGTGCCTGGACGCAGGTAGACGCCACGATGGATACGAAGATGAATACCCGACTCAGCTCGCTCAGTGGAGGGCTAGATCTCAAGGTGGCCAACAAGTTGATCGACCTGACCGTAGGACTACGTATCCGCCCTACTTGGATGACTACGAAGCAGTCGCAACTAGCTAGCCAAGCCCCCCTCGTGCGCCGTGAGACAATATGGGCTCCTTCGCTAAGCTTTCGCTACACGCCTAGCAAGCAGACGATGCTTCGCCTAGGCTACTGGGGACGCTCGGAGATGCCTTCTGCAGGGCAGATGTACACGCTCCCCGATGCGACCAATCTGCGGGAGTCGATCGTAGGTAATCCGGATCTTCGTCCCAGCTACCAGCATCAGCTGTTTGGGGAGTTTCGCACGTTCATCCCCAGTACGAGCCAAGCGATCAATCTGCGCTTCTTCGGTGCTTATACCCACCACGCGGTGATCAGCGATCAGACGGTCGATGCCAAGACGCAGCGCCGACAGATCACCTATATCAATGCCGATGGGGGAGAGTATATGATACATGGTAATGGCTCCTTTACAACGCCTT
The DNA here is from genome assembly GCA_900538385.1 of uncultured Porphyromonas sp. Taxonomy (GTDB): domain Bacteria; phylum Bacteroidota; class Bacteroidia; order Bacteroidales; family Porphyromonadaceae; genus Porphyromonas. The sequence goes on along the minus strand of UWSO01000025.1, from coordinate 26,152 downwards.
TCTTTACCAAGTCGCTGTCACTGGCGGTCACACTAGGCTCGGCGTACAACTACCGCCTAGGGCGCATCAACGGGGTGACCAATGGGGCGCACTCATGGACGTTCTCACCGAATCTCTCCCTGGCTTACTCAAACAGCTGGCTCTACCTACGCGCTAAGGGAGGACTCAGATACCACTACGGCAGCCAAAGTCTACAGATCGCCACCTCGCCGCACACTTACGACTGGAGTACAGGAGGCGATGCGTCGGTGACCCTCCCGCTAGGCTTCAAGGTAGAGAGCGAGGCGATCTACACTCAAGGGGTCGGATACCAAGAGCCGTACAATGTCGCCTCCGTACTGTGGAGTGCTGGGCTCTCTTACTCCTTCCTCAAGAATCAAGCAGCGACCCTACGCATCAAGGTGTATGACCTGCTCAACCAGCAGCAGAGCATCTGGCGTCAGGTCACTGCGACGGAGATTAGCGACACCTGGTCCAACAGCCTCGGGCGCTACGCTATGCTGCACTTCATCTACCGCTTCCGACTGTAGAAAAGTAGACCTGCGACTCACCCCTATTGGAGCTGCCAAGAGAGATCTAGGGGATTAGGCCCCATAGTCAAGCGTCTTCGATCTGATAGCCACGTAGAGAATCTCAAATCGCTACGTGGCTATTTTTTATTCTCCACCGAGGAAAGGAAAAATACTTCGGACGTATCGTTTGATTCTTCCGAAGTTTCATTTGATTCTTCCGAAGAAATTTTTCTCACCTCCGTGGAGGATTTTTATTTTCCACGGAACTATTCGGCATTTTCCTTCGTAGTAATTTCGTCTGCCTCTCGAAGAGGGGTTGGGGCATCACCTATTTTTGTACCTTTGTGCTACACACTACTGTAAAAAAGAGGCGGCCTCCGCTATAAGAGACCGCCAGCTTGTTATTTTCGCTATGACTGATCAGGAGATTATAGTACACGACAAGACCTTTGTACCATACATCAAGGGCGAGGAGCTGCGTGCTGCCTCACGGCGACTAGCGGAGCAGATACGCCAAGACACGGAGGGACGTGATCCGCTCTTCGTCTGCATTATGAACGGCTCCTTCATGTTTGCCGCAGAATTGCTGCAGGCGATCAATACCTCCGCTGAGGTCGCCTTCGCACGCTACTCCAGCTACTCTGGCATGGGGAGCACTTACCAGCTTAAGGAGGTGATGCCCGTGACAGCGCCTCTGGCGGGTCGTCTGGTCATCATCATAGAGGATCTCATCGACACGGGCTTTACGATGATGAAGCTCAAGGAGAAGTTCCTTGCTGACGGCGCTGCTGAGGTACGCATAGTCACTATGCTACTCAAGCCCGAGGCGCTCCAGTGTCCTGTCCATGCTGACTATGTCGGGATGGAGATCCACAACAGTTTCATCGTTGGGCACGGTCTCGACTACAATGAGCAGGGACGTATGCTCGATGACATCTACATACTAAAAGAGTAATCATACAGGAATAATCATACGGTCCACAGAGACCATCCAAACCATTACTAAAAGCAATGATCCACGTAATAATCTTCGGCGCACCGGGTGCTGGCAAGGGTACACAGAGCCAATTCATAGAGCAGCATTACCACCTAGAGCATATCTCTACGGGCGACCTACTCCGACAGGAGATAGCTCGCCAGTCTCCTCTAGGCAAGCGCGTACAGAGCATCATCTCACAGGGACATCTCGTAGATGACGCTACGATTATCGACCTTATAGCCAATGAACTGCACCACCTCCCCGAGGGTGTCGATGGGGTTATCTTCGACGGCTTCCCTCGTACGGTGGCACAGGCTGAGGCGCTCGATGCACTCCTAGAGATGGATAAGACGAGCGTGGATTGCTTGATCGAGCTCAAGGTGCCCGAAGAGGAGCTACGGACACGCCTACTTAATCGTGCGAAGATCGAGGGACGTGCCGACGATACGCCCGAGGTGATCGCCGACCGCATACGTGTCTACAACGAGCGCACACTCCCGATCGTAGACTACTACCACCGCAAGGGGGTACACTACGAGGTGCCTGGCGCCGGCTCCATAGAGGAGATCACGGAGGCTATCTTTGTGTCGATAGACAAGAGCTTACAGCACAATAAGTAAACCAATGGCAGGTGAGAGCAATTTTGTAGACTACGTCAAGATCTATCTCCGCTCGGGCAAGGGCGGGAGAGGATCGGCACACTTTCGTCGTGAGAAGTACATCCCCAAGGGTGGTCCCGACGGAGGTGACGGTGGTCGTGGCGGTAGCATTTATATAGAGGCCAACCAAAACTACTGGACGCTCTTACACCTGCGCTACAACCGTCATATCATCGCTGAGAGTGGCGAGGCGGGCGGTGCTAAGCTTCAGACGGGTGCCGATGCGCCCGACATTGTGATCGAGGTGCCCTGCGGGACAAGCGTACATGACGCCACGACGGGCGAGTTTATCCTAGATGTGTCGCAGCATGGTGAGCGGCACCTACTCCTCCCAGGCGGACGTGGAGGCAAGGGTAATAACTTCTTCAAGACCTCGACAAATCAAGCACCTCGCTACGCACAGCCCGGCGAGCCGAGTCAGGAGCGTCTCGTAGTGCTACAGCTTAAGACGCTGGCCGATGTGGGGTTGGTCGGGCTACCCAATGCAGGTAAGTCGACACTCCTAGCAGCACTCTCAGCCGCGAAGCCTAAAATTGCGGACTACCCCTTCACCACGCTACAACCGAACCTAGGGATGGTCTCTTATCGTGACAACCGTTCTTTCGTCATGGCAGACATCCCCGGCATCATCGAGGGTGCTGCCGAGGGTAAGGGACTAGGGCTTCGCTTCCTCAGACACATTGAGCGCAACTCGATACTGCTCTTTATGGTGCCTATCGACAGCCCCGACATCGTTGCCGAGTATCGGATGCTATGCCGTGAGCTGGAGGAGTACAACCCAGGACTCATCGACAAGCGACACATCCTAGCGATCACCAAGATAGACATGGCAGACAGCGAGCTTATCGACCTCGTCTCGGAGACGCTACCAGAGGATGTACCGACGATCTTTATCTCTGCCGTGGCGCAGCGAGGACTGACTGAGCTGAAGGATCTGATCTGGCGAGAGATCAATGCCCCCTCGCTACATGACCCGAACGAGATCCTGCGCCAACCACTCAACGACCGAACAACACAAGAGGACGATGATCCAGATAACCCGCTGCCGAAGCTGAAGGTAGAGGAGGATCACGACCTCATAGATGACATCATCTGGGAGGAGTAACTGCCTACTAAGGATGATGGTCACAACACTTTATCTTATAACTACTAACCTAGCATATATCCTATGAACTATCATCAATACAGTACCCCTGAGCTAGTCACGACACAGCTCGCACAGTTTATTGCTGAGGCCGTTGAGGCAACCGAAGGCGACTTTCATCTAGCACTCTCACTAGAGGAGCATGCGGAGATCTTGGCAAAGGCACTCACCTCAGAGCCTTGGCGCAGTCGTATTGACTGGAAGCGGGTACACTTCTACCTCCTTCACGAGCAGCTGGGCGAAGCCGATCTAGCGCATCGCACGCTGCTACAACGTCTGCTCTTCGATCCGCTACAGATCCCTGCGGAGCATATCCACGCTGTGGAGGAGTCTGCGCAAGAGCCCGCACAGGCTGCGACCGCTCTACAGCAGCATGTAGCAGAGCGTGTACGCCACCTAGATGGTCGCCCACAGTTTGACCTAGCTCTCCTCGAGATGGGTGTGGACGGTCACCTCGCGGGGGTCTATCCCGACCAGGTGGAGCTATATATATCAGACGACGTCTTCGCACCCAACGAGATGACCACCGAGCAGGGAGAGCAGCGTCAGCTCGTTACCGTCACGCTCGAGGCACTCGAAGAGTCTAAGCGACTGGTCTTCCTCGCGCTTGGACAGGACGTGCGCCACGCTGTGGGACACATTATCAATCTCTTGCCCGAGGCTAAGGCTTATCCCGCCAACTTCCTTGCGGCAAAGATCCCCTGGGTACATCTTTTTGCCGATGATCAGGCGATGCGTGAGAAGTCTTACGCGATCTATTAGTCCTCTGTATGAAAGAGTTTATCAAGACCTCTCAATCTAGTGAGCGCACGGTCCTCGTGGGGCTCATCACGCCCGATGTGTCGGAGGCACAGGCGGAGGAGTATCTTGATGAGCTAGCCTTTCTCTCAGAGACTGCGGGTGCAGAGCCTGTGGCGCGCTTCTTACAGCGTCTCGACACGCCAAACCCCGCCACCTTTGTGGGCAAAGGCAAGCTCGACGAGATCACCGAGTATGTCTCTGCCCACGAGGTGGGGCTGGCCATCTTTGACGATGAGCTAGCGCCCAATCAGCTGCGCAACATAGAGCGTCAGCTAGGCATACGCATCCTCGACCGCACCTCGCTCATCCTCGACATCTTTGCCACACGAGCGCAGACGGCACACGCCAAGACGCAGGTAGAGATGGCGCAGTACCAATATATGCTCCCACGTCTGACCCGACTGTGGACGCACCTCGAGCGGCAGCGTGGTGGTAACATCGGGCTACGTGGCCCAGGCGAGACGCAGCTAGAGACCGACCGACGGATCATCCTGCGCAAGATCTCCCAGCTCAAGGAACAGCTCAAGAAGATCGACAAGCAGAAGAGCGTACAGCGTCAGAATCGTGGCAAGATGGTGCGTGTCGCACTCGTCGGCTATACCAACGTGGGTAAGTCTACGCTGATGAATGTCCTCGCTAAGAGCGACATCTTTGCCGAGAACAAGCTCTTTGCGACGCTCGACACGACCGTTCGCAAGGTCGTTTTGGGTAATCTGCCCTTCCTCCTAGCCGACACGGTGGGCTTCATACGCAAGCTCCCGACACAGCTGGTAGAGTCGTTCAAGAGTACCCTCGACGAGGTGCGCGAGTCAGACCTCATCCTGCACGTTGTGGACATCTCGCACCCAGAGTTCGAAGATCAGATAGCTGTAGTCACCGAGACGCTCCGAGAGATCGATGCTCTGGGCGACAAACCTCAGATACTGGTCTTCAACAAGATCGATGCTTACCAGCATATCCCTAAAGATCCCGACGATCTGACACCCGCGACCAAGCTCAACCGCACACGGGAGGAGCTAGAGAAGAGCTGGATGGCGCGTATGGGCAACGACTGCACCTTTATCTCAGCTCGTACAGGTGAGGGGATGGACGAGCTGCGACGGCTCCTCTACGAGCGTGTCAAGGAGATCCACATACAGCGCTACCCTTACAACGACTTCCTCTACCAGGACTATAGCGATCTGATGGACGATGGCGCAGAGTAACCAGCTCACACGATGGCAGCGGCTACGGCTTCGGCTGATACGCTCTACGTTGCGGGGCTTGTCACGCTTGCCCCGCTCTTTCGTTGATCGCGTACTGGTGCCTACACTCGACTGGCTGCTCTATCATCTCGTTAAGTACCGACGTCAGGTGGTGGAGGAAAACATTCGCCTCACCCTCACACATCTCTCGCCCGCAGAGCAAAAGGCGGTCGGCAGACGCTTTTACCGGCATCTTGCCGAACTAATGCTTCACGAGGCGCGCTACGCTTACGGGTCTGACGAGCAGGTGCACCGACTCTTTCGTCTCGAGCAGACGGAGCTGCTGGATCAGCTCTACGAGGCGGGGCATAGACAGGTCTTCGTCCTCTTGGGACACATTGGCCCTTGGGAACTCATGGGCTCCTCAGCACTGCACCTAGACCGCAACCGCTATCAGCTGCATGTCATCTACAAGCGACTGCACAACCCCATTGCCGACCAGCTCACCCATGAGATGCGGGAGCAGCACTACGCCCACTGCATTGAGATGATGCAGCTAGCTCGTACGATGGTGCGTCATCGCAGCGAACGGGCCGATGAGCGTCTGCACATGTACTGTCTACTGGCCGACCAATCGCCTGACTACGAGCAGGTGCGCTACGCCACGTCGCTCTTCGGGCGTACCACCCCCTTTGTCACAGGGTGGAGTCACCTAGCTATCAAGCTTGAGATACCGCTCCTCTTCTATGAAATCCGTCATGACGACCAGGCTAAGCAATGGGTCGGCACCTTCCGCCTGCTCTGTGAGCATCCGACCGACAAGCTACAGCATCAGCTCGTCGATGACTATGTGACACAGCTAGAGGAAAACATACGCCTGGCACCCCATCGCTGGCTCTGGAGCCACAAGCGCTGGCGCTTTGACCCGCACGACTTCCCGCAGATGGTCTACTCACCACGATGCGACGACTTATCTCTATAGTACTCCGATGCCTTCACACAGCTCCGCCACAGAGGCATGCACGCCCCGCTACCGTCTAGTGAGTTTCATCTCTCGCTACTTCTTCCTAGTTGTCGTAGTTGTCGTGCTCCTAGTCGCAGGCATCGTAGCCCTCACGGGAGCTTATCCGCACCGTACGCCCGAGACGCTGCTGGCGCGAGACATACTGACTTACCGACCTCTACTGCTGACGGTTGCTGTGACCCTCTCCATTGTGGCGGTGCTACTACCATGGCTTGTGGCAAAAGGTGCGTCCCGTGCTACTGGAGCAAAGCTCGACTACCGACATCACTTCGTCCCGCTCCTCTGCTTTGGCTTAGGCTATGCCAATCTATTGCTCGGCGTGGTCGATAGCTACCTCGGCTTGCAAACGCTCTTTCTCATCGGGATGATTGTGGACAATCGCTGGGAGGAGCGAGCGAGTCTCTGTCGTCCACTCCGACAGAGACTTCTGTTGCCTTTGGCTCTCACAGCTGCACTCGATGTCCTTTATACAGCGGTCGTTGCCGTCGGTTGGTCTGCAAATGAAGAGATTGCGCTCGACTATTGGCGCCGCGAAGTCTGGCTACTCGCCATCCCCCTCTACTTTCTCATCTATAGTGGTCCGTCGGAGCGCCTGACGCGTAGCTTTTGGCTAGCAGTCCTGCGCATCGCATGGGTCTATTTGGTCGTGTTCCTCATCTTCTATTACGGCGTCCTGATCAGCTGTGGCACTAGTCCGCTCGTCACGCTCACACTCAACAAGAGCTACCTCGAGGAGGCGGGCTTCGTTGCCGATAGCTCCCACATGCTGATGCCCTTTACCTTCACGCACTACACCTATCTAGGTGTCTATCTGCTGATCCCCGTCGTGATGTGTATCTGTAGTCGTGAGCGCTCACTGCGCCTCCACGCCTACGCTGTGCTGCTCGCCATCGTCCTCTACGCTTTTGCCTTGCAAGCACGCTACCTCCTGCTCATGGCTATCACTGTCGGAGTTTATGCACTCATTTATCGGATCACAGCGCGGATACAAGGAGTCAAGCATACGGGTTGTCTAGCAGCCTACGTCATACTCACGGGGGCGCTCCTCCTAACGCTCATCTACACCACATCGCCCTACCTCATGCAGGGCTATCTCGATGGCACGGTGCGCAATGAAGCTCTACAGGCTAGCTATCAAGCTGCCCAAGAGGTACCGATACTCATCGGTGGGGGGCTAGACTACGCTTATACGCTACTGCAGACGCTACCCATTGGGACGCCTGAGGAGCCACACCTCTTCCACTTTCACAATCAATATATGCAGACGCTTGTGCAGAGTGGCTTCATCGGGCTCTTGCTCTGGATCTCAATCCTCGGCTCTATGCTCTGGATAGCTCGTCGTCAGCACCGTAGCGTCCTCATTGTTGTGGTCTCGCTCTGGATCATCCTCTGCAACGTAGACCTCGTGAGTTACCTTCCCGAGTACCTCATCGGGATGACCTTCCTCCTCTGCCTAGCACTCAGCACGCGCACAGCAGCAAGCAGCGACGAAAAGTAGCGCACGATAGTATCGAGTCGGACGGCGTCCGTGACGACACCCTGTAGGGACGCACGGTCTGTGCGTCCGTCCCCGTTAAAACCACAACGCTGTAACGCTTTGACACAACGGACGCTCAGGCCGAGCATCCCTACAGGGCGACGTAACGGACGTTACACGTCACGCTCCGATCCCCTCCGATTAGCTCCGATCCTCTCCGATAGCGTGGACGACACCCTGTGGCGATGCACGGTCTGTGCATCCGTCCCCGTTAAAACCACAACGCTGTAACGCTTTGACACAACGGACGCACAGACCGTGCGTCCCTACAGGGCGACGTGGGGCGACCGTGCATCCCCACACACAGGGCGACGTAACCCTCCGATCTCTAACTTCTAATCTCTAACCTCTAATATCTAATCACCCTTCGATTTCTAAAAAATCCCCCCTGAGGAAATCCTAAATTTCCTCAGGGGGGATTTTTCATTTCTTCCGGAGGAAAGAAAAATTTCCTCCGAAGTATCATTTCATTCTTCCTAAGTATCGTTTGTTTCTTCCGAAGTATTTTTTGATTCCTCCGAAGAAATCTCCCAATACTTCCCTGGATATTTCAGGCACTTCGCCTGAACGTTACCAACCTCTAGAAGTGGAAGGAGAGATCAGCTCCGAACGTACGTGGCTGCGCCTGCTGGAGGAAGGAGTTGCCAAACGACTGGAAGTAAAACGTCGCATAGCGCGTATCAGTCAGGTTGCGTCCCCAGAGGGTCACCGTCACGTAAGGCAGACGCACGCCGAGACGAGCGCCCAGCGTCATGTAGGGATTTTGTCGATGCTGATTCTCCGAGTCCCAGTAGATAGGACCATTGCCACGCAGCTCTACCGAGGCCAGTACCCCCTTGAGCCAGGAAGTCTGGATAGGCTCATTCAGCTGGAGCATAGTGGCATAGGTATGTGCAGGGACGTAGGGGATATAGTTTCCCTTGTAGTTTATCTCTATGGGCTCACCTCCCTGCGGGTTAGCACGGCTCGTCAGGTAATCCTGGAAGGTCGCATGCGTATAGCCATACTGCGCTGAGATCGTGAGCGAACGCCATAGGCGTGCCTTGACACTTGCCTCAGCACCGAGCGAGAGCGCCTGACCCGCATTGACCGTCGTGCGTCCCGTACCGGTCGTCACGAAGCGGGCTACCTGTAGATCGCGTATCCACGAGCCGAAGAGCGTACCCGATACGAAGAGGCGGTCTTGTAGCGCGAGGAGTCGTCCGCCCAGCTCTAGATTGTACGCATGCTCTGGCTTAAAAGCTGCTATACTCGCATCACCCACCTGTACCTGTGGCTGCTGCTTGCCCTGCGACATGACGAGTGCCATCATCTCACGCTGCGTCTGCTGCATCAGTACCTCAGTCATCATCTGCTCATTGTAGCCACCCGTCTTGTAGCTCTTAGAGGCTGCTACAAAGAGGTAGCTACCCGCCGTGGGGCGATAGCTCAGTGAGAGCTTAGGTAGGATCTGTAAGAAGTCTTGATGCCCACCTTGCCCCATCAAGCGGCTCGTCACGTCAAAGTGCCGCTTCGCCTCAGGCTTCGTCTTGGGAGCCACCTCTATCCCTAGGCTGAAGTCGCTATCGAAGTCCATCGCCTGACGCTCTGCATCAAGGCGTACACCTAAGTTGAGGTCAAAGCCCGTCCAGCCAAACGGCTCGTGCAGATTGCTCTCGTGATAGAGAGCCACACCATAGCTGCTCTTGTCAAAGAGGTTGTGGTTGACTCGCTCCTTAGAGACATCGACCATCATCTGTACAGGCACCTTGTCATTCTTGTTTGCCTTGTTCAACCCAGGCTGTATCATCGCCATCAAGCCCTCGGGACGTATCGCTACGGGCACCTCCATATGATTCATCTGGTAGATACCATTGACGCCCACTGTCCAGTTATAGATGCTTTGCTCACGATTTCTCAAGATAAGATCTGCCGTGACCGCATCTTGGCGCTGTTTTTGATTGATCGTAAAGATATCTCGAGCCGTGTAGTCTTGATCCATATGCATATTGTCTCGCAGCGCTTGGTAGCTGGCCGTGAGGTCTAGACGGATCTTGTCCCAGCTCTTGTCATAAGCTAGGCGCGTCTCACCGACCGTACGATCATAGGAGCCTGGGGCGTTGTAATTGATCGGCATCGTCTCGCCACTCTTGGGGTGGATCATCGCATAGGGGAAGGCTCCCTGCCGTACACCGTCCCATACACCCGCCAGGCGCAGCCTCTGCGATGCATCAGGACGCCACTCGAAGTGCAGGTTAGCACCATACGACTCCTCAGCGTCAGCGGGCGTACCATCGAAAGCATTCGTATAGAACCCGGTATTCCTATTGTAATACCCTCCGAGGGCGACACCCAGCTTAGGATTAAAGGCGTGTGCCAGACGAGCTGCACCCTCAATGATACCATGATTGCCGACCCTCGTGCGTACATCCAGTGCGGGATCGTCAATAGGCGAGCGAGAGGTCAGCAGGATCGTCCCCGCCATAGCGTTGCGACCATAGATGTTGCTCAGAGCTCCGCTCATCACCTCGATAGACTCGATGCCGAGGAGGTAGCGATTGATCGACTGGTTGAGCACAGGCACCCCGTCGATAAAGAAAGCGGTCGACTGTCCTCCACTGCGTGTCCCGATGCCGCGCATATAGATCGGCGAGGTGAGGCGAGAGCCGTAGTCAGGCATGTAGAGATTAGGCACGATGCCAGTTAGGTCGGATAGGTGCTTGATGTCATACTCCCGTATCATCGTAGGCGTCACAAGGCTCATAGCACCTGGCGTGCTCATTATGAGACCCGCTTGACGCAGTAGCGGGCGGCTGGTGATCACGCGCACCTCGTCTAGCTCATAGCTCATTACCGAGTCTGCGACCACAGGTTTTTCATCGATAGCCCCATACAGTGGCATGAAGAGTAGGCTCACCAAGGGGGCAAATAGTAGTTTGCGTAGGTTCATCATGTCTTATAATTTCATTACTGCGTGCAAATGTAAGCAACCGTCATCAAATAAACGGTCTATTAGCGCAGTATCGTACCAAAGCTCACAACTAAATCAAAATCGCCCGCTGCTTAGTTGAGAAACGTCTCTTTTGCCCCTCCGATCCCCTCCGATCTCTAACTTCTAATTTCTAACCTCTAATATCTAATCACCCTCCGATCCATTCCGATCAGCTCCGATTCTCTCTAATTCTAAAAAAAAATCAGGTCGCAGAGCACTTAGACTCCACGACCTGATCTCATTATTATATAGTGGCTTCTAGATACTGTACCCTCCAGAAAAAGCTGCCAGTGATGTGCCAAAGAAGATCGCCCAAACAGTGTAAGCTATGCCCACGAGCAAGCCGACACACGCCGAGACGATGATCCAGATACGTGCCTGACGGCTAGCGTAGTCAGCACCCTCGTAGTCACCCGCTATATAGCGTGAGGAGACTTGTGAAGAGTAGACGATTGCCACGATACCGCCGACGAGACAGCAGAGGATCGTCACAGCGATACTCCATGCGAGGTAAGTAGGGGGCATGGGCGGTTGCTCTGCTGGCTTGTTGTACTGAGGCGCTCCGTGATACTCTGGAGCTCTATGATACTGTGGCGCACTATTGTATTGTGGAGCAGCAGAGGCTCCATAGGCAGGCGAATGGTAGCTAGGGGGCGTCTGTGCGTTGGGCGCAAAGAGCGAGTTCAGATCGCTCACCTCACGGGCAGGAGCCCAGTCGGTCATACCCTCCGTCCAGACAACCGTGTCGGGCGTGATGCCCATCGTCGCAAGCTCCTCCAGCGTGTAGGGACCAGCTTGCTGATCATTGCGAATGATATAGTATTGCTTCATCGAAGATTGATTAGTTTGTACACCACAAAGGTAGCACTTTCGGAGTTGCTAGCAAACAGGCGAAAGAGGTGACTGCGTTACTATGCGTCTCGCTCCCTTAATTCATCCGTTAATGATCCATGCAATTAGACCTCCAATGAGAAATGCTAGGAGCAGCCCTAGAAAGATGTAGGCTGGAACTCTAACCCACAGGCGAGCTTGACGACTAGCATAAGTGGCACCCTCATAGTTGCCAGCATAGTAACAGGAGGAGACCTGCACAGAGTAGACAATCGCAACAATTCCTGCTATGCGACAGAGAAAGATGGTCACAAGTATACTCCAGACGAGATAGGTCGGTGGCATAGGAGGAGGAACTGATGGTCGAGCCTTTGGGCCTGTTGTGTCGTAGCGGAGAGCCTCAGTCGCCTGACTAGAGGGCTCCTGATAAGGAGGAGGCGTCTGTGCACTAGTGGAAGCAAAGAGCGAGTTGAGCTCGCTCACTTGATAAGCGGGTATCCAGTCAACTATATCCTCAGCCCAGACAATCGTGTCGGGTGTGATCCCCATCATGGCAAGCTCCTCTATCGTATAGGGTCCAGCGGGCTGATCATTGCGAATGATGTAGTATTGCTTCATTTGTGAAGGTTAGTTTGATTACCTTCGATCCAAAGGTACAGAATATTTGTAGATATCGCCGTCCCCTCCGATCCCTACTCCTCTAGCAGATCGGGGCGGAGTGCTTGCGTACGAGCGACCGCCTGCTCATGCTCCCACTGCGCTATGCGTGCTTCGTGACCGCTCAGCAGGATCTCCGGCACGCGCCACCCCTTGTACTCAGCGGGGCGGGTGTACATGGGCGGCGTGAGCAAGCCATCCTGAAAGGAGTCGCTCAGCGCACTATCCGCATCGCCAAGGACGCCCGGTATGAGCCGTATGGTCGCATCGGCAATGATCGCCGCCGCCAGCTCGCCACCCGTCAGGACGTAGTCTCCGATGGAGATCTCACGCGTGATGAGATGCTCACGGATACGATGATCGATCCCCTTGTAGTGACCGCAGAGGATGATGATGTTCTTCATGAGACTCAGCTCATTGGCGACCGCCTGCGTCAGCACTGGCGCATCGGGTGCCGTAAAGATAACCTCGTCATAAGGGCGCTGGCTACGCAGCTCGGTGATGACGCGGTCGATCGGCTCGATCGACATAAGCATACCGGCAGCGCCACCGTAGGGGTAGTCGTCGATACGTCCCCAGCGATTGGTCGCATAGTCGCGTAGCTGATGGATATGTACCTCGGCAAAGCCCTCACGCTGTGCCCGCCCCACGATAGAGGTCGAGACAAAAGGCTCGATCATCTCAGGCAGTACGGTGATAATGTCTATGCGCATATAGGCGTGTGGTCGAAATAGTCAGAGTAATAGAAACTTAACGTGTAAACCGCTGTAGGGACGCTCGGTCTAAGCGTCCGTCCCCGTTAAAACCACGATGCTGTAACCTTTGATACAACGGACGCACAGACCGTGCGTCCCTACAACGGGTTACACGACCGTGCGTCCTGATCTCGTTATCTCCTCGCTTACGCGAAGGTCAGCTCCTGGATCAGTCGGGGGCACTTAGCCCATTTGTCGATCATAAAGAGGACGTAACGGATATCTACCGAGATGGTGCGCTGTAGGTCAGGCTCAAACTCGATGTCACCACTCATAGCCTCCCAGTTGCCATCGAAAGCAAGACCGATGAGGTTACCGTTCTTGTCAAAGACAGGGCTACCTGAGTTACCACCCGTGATATCGTTGTCCGAGAGGAAGCAGGTGAAGAGGTGATCACCCACACCGTAGGGTGCGAAGTTGGCAGGATCGCTCAGTAGCTTGAGGATCTCAGGCTGTACGGCAAACTCGCTGCTGTTGGGATTCTGCTTCTGGAAGACACCACGCTCCGTCGTGAAGTAGTAGTACCACGCGCCGTCTCCTGGCTCGTAGCCAAGGATACGACCGTAGCTCATACGCATCGTGAAGTTAGCGTCTGATGGACGAAGTGCGTTAGGCTGGAACTCGCTCATAGCTGCAAAGAGCTCACGCTTACCCTTCTCGATAGCGTGGTTGTACTCTAGGTACTTATCCAGCAAAGATGAGTAGTACGTCAGTACGCTCTGGACGAGCTCCTGTACAGGATCGTTGGCAAGGGTCTCCTTGACCTTGTTCGGATCCATAGCCAGTACGGCCATCATCTTATCCTCATAAGGTACGACACTATTGGCAAAAAGCTCCTCAGCATAAGCCTTGTAGTCACCGCCGAAGCGCTCGTCAATGACCTGATAGATGAAGGGAAGGTTATCTGCAGGGAGCTTCGTGCGAAGCAATGAGAGCATAGCGGGGAGTACCTCACGGTCTAGGTTAGGCAGGTAATCCTTGTAGAGCTCCTTCAGCTCCTTCTTGTCGCCAGAGCCTGCAGCTACCATAACTTGATAACCGAGCCATACGATCTCGCTACCGCTCAGCATCGTCTCAATCATATAGTTGAGCTGACGACTATAGGGAGCAGCCTCCTCGTAGGCACGCTTTAGGTCGGGCAGGATATTGCCGTAAGGCTTGCCTGTACGAGCTACCCACTGAGTGAATGCCTCCTCCTCGGCGCGCTTGCGGTCTACGACATGGAGCTTCTCCAGACCACGGTTCATACCGATAGAGTTCTTCCAGTAGTTAGAGCTCTGAGCATACTTGCTAGCGTACTTGATGCGGGTTGCTTGGTCAGCCTCCATAGCACGATTCCAAATCTCCTGCTTGACACCACGCGCCTCGATGCGGGGAGCGTTCTCATTCTCGATACGATCGATCACACCATAAGAGGTGAGGTAGCGATCCGTAGAGCCTGGGAAGCCAATAGTCATCGCGTAGTCCTGCTCCTGGTAACCCTTCAGAGAGACCTTCGTATAGTAGACAGGACGGTAAGGCTTGTTGCTAGCAGCGTACTCAGCAGGCTTGTTGTTGGCATCAGCGTAAACACGGAAGACGCTAAAGTCGCCCGTATGGCGAGGCCACATCCAGTTGTCCGTATCACCGCCAAACTTACCAACGCTGCTCGGTGGGGTCATCACGAGACGTACATCCTTAAACTCGTCGTAGATGACGACATAGTACTTGTTACCAGCGTAGAAGGGGGTTACCTCGACAGCGTCAAAGGGAGACTTCGTGTACTCCTTGACGATCTCCTCAGAGACCTTGTCGATCGTCTCCTGACGCTTAGCCTCGTCGGTGATACCAGCGACAGCCTGCTCGATGCGAGCCGTCACGTCGATCTGCGCACGCAGGTACTTGACAGAGAGCCCTGGGATCGGTAGCTCCTCACGGAAAGACTGTGAGGCGAAGCCGTCACGTAGGTAGTCATGCTCTACGGTACTCTGGCTCTGGATCGCATCGTAACCGCAGTGGTGGTTCGTAAAGAGTAGTCCCTGATCGGAGACCGTGATACCGGTGCAGCCACCACCGAAGATGACCACGCCACGTGCTATCGAGGGTTTGTCTAGATTGTAGAGCTGATCTAGGGATAGGTTAAAGCCCAGCTCACGCATGCGAGCTTCGTTTTGCTCATTCAGCTCACTGAGCACCCACATGCCCTTGTCGGCACGTGCTGTAGCACTGCACACGAGGAGTGCGCAGAGGGTCAGGAGCAAGGTCTGTAGTTTATTCATAAGACGCTTATCTATTTAAAGTTAGTATTCTATTCTGCTTAGTTAGTTCGTTAGGATTAGCTCGAGATCATCCGCCTTGGTCCGCTTCTGCAGCCACTGCTCCAGCTTCTGACGCTCGGCAGGGGCGAGGCGGTGCGATGGTGTCGTCACGAGGATATGGAGGACGGAGTCTTGCCCTTGGATAAACTCCATCGAGGGCATCAGCCGCACCTTGCTTATGTCCGTAAAGACCGCTTTAGCCTCATCGCTCACATCGTTCGTCAGAGACTTGTAGTAGTCGTAGCGCAGCAGCGTACGACGCAGCGAGTCGATCTCGGCACGCTGCTCTGAGGCAGTACGCTCGGACCGCTCGTAGAGGTCACGCAGCAAGACACCGCCCAGCTGCTCGTAGTCTGTCGGAGCCTCGTTGTCGATCCCCTGGTGCACCTGTAGGTCAAAGTTAGACAGCCCATAGCTAGGCAGTAGGGTAGCGATGCTGTCGATCGTCTGAGACGATAGCGGCTTGCCGATCAGCACCACGTCTATGTAGGGGCGCTTGTCCCCGTCAGCTCGTACGAAAGACTGGCGGATCACCTGATGAGCAGGTGGCGCAAAGTGGTCAGCGACAAACTGCTTGGCACGCTGCTCTTGATAAGAGTCTCGGACCAAGCGCACGCTCAGGTAGATACTAGGGATCAGCGTGCAGACAGCGATCACCGTGATCCAGCGATAGCTACGCTTGCGCATATCGCCCGAGGCGACCGACTTCATCGGGAAGCGCATGATGCGCACCATCACAAAGGTGGCGAAGGCGATAAAGACCGAGTTAATGATGTATAGGTAGATGGCACCAAAGAAGAATGCCCAATTGCCCGTAGCCAGCCCAAAGCCCGCCGTACAGAGCGGAGGCATAAGTGCCGTAGCGATAGCGACGCCTGGGAGTACCTGCCCCTTGCTCTTGCTACTGCCTGCGATCAGACCCGCCGCACCGCCAAAGAATGCGATCAGCACGTCATACAGTGACGGCTCCGTACGGCCTAGCAGCTCACTGCCGGGCTGGTCAAGAGGGGTCAAGAGGAAGTAGATCGTAGCGGTCAGGATACTGAAGAGCGTCGTCAGACCCAGGTTGCGCAGCGACTTTCGTACGAGATCTAGGTCGGCAATACCGAAGCCGAGACCGAAGCCGATGATTGGTCCCATCAGCGGGGAGATAAGCATCGCACCGATGATGACCGCCGTCGAATTGACATTCAGACCTATCGAGGCAACAAGGATAGCGCAGATCAGGATCCATAGCTTCGTGCCGCGAAACTCCACATCCCCCTTGAGCGACTCGATGGTCGCCACATCGCCTGCCTTATCATCGCGAAAGTCTAGTAGTCGACGCAGCCACCGCCACGCACTCATCCACCAGATCTTCTCCTCCGGCTCCTCGCTCTTCGTTGGGTTGCTCTTCGTCGTTGCGATCTCCTTGGTCGCCTGAGTAGCGCTGCTAGCCGTCGGTTGTGGACGATTGGTCGTCGTTGCCTTGGGCGCGCTGCTAGCAGTCGTCGCCTGAGGCGTGCTACTAGTGGTCGTTGCCGTCTTGGTGGTAGGAGCCGTCTTAGAGACAGGAGAGACCGTCTTAGCGGTAGTCGGTTGGTCAGTAGCTACCCTATTATTAGGCAAGCGCTGACCAGTAGTTTTATCGGTGACTACCTTATCATATGTAGTGTCATGAGCTACCTTATTATTATATATAGGAGTCGTCGGGCAACTAGACAGTTCGTCAGCCATCGGCTCGTGATGCTGATGGCGTGCAGACTTTCGCTGAGCGACCAGACGCTTCATAACGTCGATCGTAGGTGAGGAATGTTCAGAGGAAGGCATACGATGATTTCGATCAAGTATACATACGAGACTGCTAAGGTACTCATTTTCCATCACAGCGCCCCATCACGACAAAATAAAACGACACCCGTCGTGACGCACACGCCCCCCCCACCACGTCGCGTCCGTTGTCGACAAAACAAAACGACTCCCTGTAGGGACGCACGGTCTGTGCGTCCGTCCCCGTCAAAGCGTGACGTGTAGCAGTTGTAGGGACGCACGGTTACCCCACGTCGCCCTGTGTGTAGGGACGCACGGTCTGTGCGTCCGTCCCCGTTAAAACCACGACGTTGTAATCTTTGACACAACGGACGCTCAGACCGAGCGTCCCTACAGTAGTCGTCTCTGTGCGTCCACTCCGATCTGTTCCGATTCGCTCCGATCAGTTCCGATCCCCTCCGATCCCCTCCGATCTCTACCCTCTACCCTCTAATCTCTACCCTCTAATCTCTAACCTCTAATCAAAATACCGATTATGTCAAACGAAATACCGATTTTGTAAAGTGTCGTTTCGAGAAATGTTGTACCTTTGCACCAAGAGATATCTAAAAGAAACACTTCACACCTATGCGACCACGCATTTACAACATATTATTACTGCTTGCTGGCATGCTATTAGCCGTAGCTGCCACGACAAGTTGTGTCTACAACACACCAGGAGGGGATGAAGAGCTGACGCTCCTCATCAAGTTTTCGCCTACACACCCTTTCCGCACTATAGAGCAGGGCGCAGCAAACGACTCCTACACCGTAGACACTTACAAGCCCATCGCGCTCTTCTTCTACGACGCTGCGGGCAACCCCACCGAGCCGTACCGTGTCGAGCTTAAGAGCGATGAGGATATCGCTCAGGCTATGGGCACTGGCTACAAGATCAAGGTGCGTCAAGCTGTTCGCAAAGTCTCTGCCGTCGCTGGACGCGACGGTGTCTTGAAGCCCGCTGACCTCGGCGATCTTCTTATCTACGAGCTGCAGACCTTAGGCGGGGCTGATAATACAACCAAAAGCTTTCTACACAGCGTTCCTTACGTAGCTCCGCAGGCAGAGGTGCAGGAGGTCGCAGCTGATCCCAACAAGCTCACCGTAGAGCTCCAGCCCGTCCCCAACGTGGCACGCCTAGAGATCTCGGGCAATATAACGATCCCTCAGGAGTCACAAAAAACTCTCGCTGACGAGATCGTTACGAAGAGGATGAAGACCTATCCTAATGAAGGCTACTCTTACGTAGCTAGCCCTTGCGAACTCCCCATACGCTATATAACGGACTTCACCGTACGAGGTATCTACATCAATAACTATAAGGAGAAGGTCGGAGCTGCCAACGAAGAGCGTATTTTCCTAGACTCCGCTAAATATGATCTGACCAACAAAGTCTGGACAGGTCACAATGCTGCGATGCACACCTTCTTTGTTGCCACAAACCCCTACGCTAGCCAGATTGCCGCTGGCAAGGTAGACGCTTATCAGATCTACCCTGGCTCCGCTGCCAATCCCGAGGCGCTAGACCATGTCATCGTAGAGGTCGAGTACAAGCTACATACCCGTGTCGGTTACTTCGACGCAATGGTATATAATAAGGATAAGAGCGACTACGTCTACGCTTGCTCTCGTGTAGAAGAGAAGCCTGTGCAGACGCTCAGACGCTTCATCACCATTCGCAAGTTTCTCGTCACCAAGGGCACTACCGACGAGTCGCTCGTAGCCTTCGATCCAGGTAAGATATACCGCATTGACCTGAAGTATCTCAACCCGCTCTTCTCGATGAATGTCAAGCCTGGTGTCATAACGATAGATGATAGCACCAAGATCACTCCAGGACGTGAGCGTACCGACGAGCGTCCCGAGGAAACCTCCGCAGCCGTACGTGTCGACGTCTCCGGCTGGACACATATCAACATCAACACCGAACTAGAATAAACGAAGAACCAAACGAAGAACGAGACGAATAACGAAATGTAGGGACGCACAATCATTCCACGTCGCCCTGTAGGGACGCACGGTCTGTGCGTCCGTCAGCGAACGACAAAACAAATAACCTCGTAACTTTAACGGGAACGGACGCCCTCCGACTCGACACTATCGAGCGTCCCTACAAATCGTTACTCATCTCCCCCCCCCAACCAGATAAACCAACAAACAGAATATTCACTTTTAATCAACTAACAAACTTTATGAAGTACATGAAGATGGCCGCCATCGCCTTGATGGCATTCGCGCTCTTCTCTTGTAACAACAAGAAGAACGAGCCAAAGTGTGAGGATGCAGTCCTCAGCCTTCGTCTCAACGATTCTCAGCTACGCGCTATTGAGGGTGCAATCGCTGATCAGACAGAGACGAACATTACCAAAGATGTGACGATCAAGCTACTCCCTAGCGGTCGTGAGATCAATCTTTCCGATGCTCAGATTCAAGCAGCTAAGACTACTGCTGGTGCTCGCATCACTGTCGGTGAGACTGTTACCAAGGTCTCTATCGTCAAGGCTAACGCTGAGATCACAGACGCTACCGAGATCACCGCATGGCAGGGCAAGGCTGCTACGTTCACCACAGATATTCCTCTGACTGCTCCTGAGACAGCCGTAGCGGTAACGACTGAGGGTGACAACACGGTCTACACCGTAGAGCTCTCACCTGTACCTGCATTCGCTCGTGTAGAGGTTGCTGGTAAGATCGTTGGTCAAGAGAATGCTACTTCTCACAAGAACGCTTTTGAGGACATCTCTGTAGAGGCTGTTTACATCAACAACTACCTCCTCACACGCAACGCTGCTAACCGTTACTTCACCGAGGGTGAGAATGGTGCCTTCAAGGCTACTCCAGCTCTCAAGACTGAGATGTATGACGAGATCGGAGCTGACAAGGATGCTTTCGAGGGCAAGACCAAGGTCGCTGGTTACCAGCTCTTCCCCATCAAGGATGGTGAGGTAGATGGTACAGAGCACTACGATCACATTATCCTCAAGCTCAACATCAAGTACTCTGCTGATGCTCAGGCTGCTGGTCTTCCCGCAACAGCTACACGCTTCGTTACCATGACTAAGTTTATGGTGTCAGCAACAGGTGACCTGGAGAGCTTCGAGGCTGGTAAGATCTACAAGCTTGACCTAGCTGAGCTCAGCAAGGACTTCAAGACAAGCGAGGATGGTACTCCTGATCCTAGCAATCCTGATAAGGAAGATCCCGAGCAGAAGGGTGACAAGATCCTTGTTGTCAAGGTTAAGGCTTACAAGTGGACGGCTGTCAACATCAAGCCTGACGTCGATGGTGGTGGTTACAAGTAATCACGCCTGACGTACAGATGCGTACGTCTACTATATAGTTTCGCGGCGTGGCTCACGCTCCACGACGAGCGGAGCCACGCTAGCGACACTAACTTTCCCACACACTAGCTACTTAATCACTAGTTACTAAACTTACTAGCAGCACTAGTCCCACTAGAGCTACTATCCACTAGCTACTATCCACTAACCACTAGTCAACCCGCTCCACTAGGTCTCAGAGACTAGACTGGCTAGAGACTCTCTAACCTCTAATCTCTAACCTCTAATAGCTCACTATAGCAATGGCAAAGAAAGTACTACTACTACCCCTCACAGTGCTACTCATGGCGCTACTCTCCTCATGCGTATATGAGGACCTGAGCAAGTGTCCCGAGCCACGACTGCGCTTCGTCTACAATGCAGACGGCAGCGACAACGTCCTACCCAACTACATCAAGGATGGACAACTATACATGTACGATGAGTCTGGAGCGGTATGCTATACACAGCAACTCACACGTCGAGACCTAGCCGAGGGGATTCAGCTGCCCGTCTTGACATTCGCTCAGTACCGAGTCATCGCTTGGGCCAACGTGACCAAGCAGTCACAGATAGCTAACCCGGACCAGCTCGCCAAGGCTGACCTCACAGCACTGCCAGACGACAAAGGCATCTACCGAGGCACCGACTCGCTCTACCGTGCTGAGCTATTGCTCGACCTGCGCGACACACCGCAAGGCGAGTACATCGTACCCTTCTCATCAGCTCACATCGGGCTCGATGTCGTCGTCAAGGGTTATGACACATTCCATCCCGGTGCAGGTGCGCCACAGATAGAGATCCTATCAGGCGGTATGCACTACAACTTCGTCGAGCATCCTGCCGGCATACCATTGCCCGATGCTTACAAGCCATTCGTCCCCTATGTGGGGCACTCCGAGCGTGACGACATGTATCGCGCACGCTTTGACCTCTTCCGCTTCACCGATGCACAGGCTCCCACGCTACGACTCACCGATAGCAAGACAGGCAAGGAGATCGTCTCGATCCGCATCTCCGACTACCTCAAGAGCCACAACCTCACCTTCGACAAGCTCCACGAGGCCAACCTCCCCATCATGATAACCTTCACAGGCGCACTCAATGTCAAGATCAACCCCTTCGTCTGGGGCAGCATCCACATCAAGCCTGACAAATATAAGTAGAGAAATTAGAGAAACGAGTAACCCTTTGTAGGGACGCACGGTCTGTGCGTCCGTCCCCGAACCAGCGAAACGATGCTGTAACTTTCGTTCTACAACGGACGCTCAGACCGAGCGTCCCTACAGCGGGTTACACGACCTCTAGCCAATGACCAATTCGCAAAAAAAACACAATAACCATATGAAACGTCTGACCATATACACCATTCAGCTCATCAGCGGCTTGTTGCTCGCTCTGCTCACCGCAGGGTGCGTCGCCGACCGCAACGTAAGCGACTGCGTCGCCGAGGGCGAAGAGGTCGAGCTCGAGTTCGCACTCAAAGTGCCAGCACTAGAGACCAACCTGCGCCAGCTCACCGCAGAGCAGGAGAGCCAAGTCAATTCAGTAAAAGTTTTAGTCTTCAACACGCAAGACGCCACAGGGCAGACACTTGCCGAGGAGGACGAGACTTTCGCTTATGCGGCTAAGATGACCACGACCAACTTCACACCCGATCAAGACGGTGTCACACACGTTGTCTGCAAGCTCACGGCTACTGACAAGCCCATGCGCATCGTCTGCATCGCCAACCACAACGTCCCCGAGAGCATCCTCGTCGAGGGTACCAGCAAGAAGACCATTCTTGAAGATGCTCAGATGAAGAAAGTCTTCACCGAGGCAGGTTGGAAGACCGACGGCACGCAGCTCATCCCTATGTGGGGTGAGAGCGACGCACAGAAGGTCAATAAGGGTACACGCTTCAACAGCTGTGCTAAGCTCGCTTATGGCAATGCTGGTCAGAACAGAAACAACGAAGGCGTCATCCACCTCGTTCGTGCCTTAGCACGTGTCGACGTAGGTGTCAACTTTGAGGACAACCCCTCTAGCGAGACCGCTGCAGGAAGCGAAACCTTCAAGATTAAGTCGGTACGCGTCTACCGCTACGCCACCTCTATGTTCGTAGCTGGTACGCAGGCGACAGCTTTCAACTTTGCTGATGGTCGCCGCAACGCACTGCCCCATACACCCGAGGGTGTCAAGGCTGCTATCGATGCTAAGCCTCTTGTCTTCACCGCTCAGACCGAAGAAGATGCCAAGGGCTATGTACGCAACATCTACATCCCCGAGATTGAAAACAAGACCAAGGCAAAGGATGCACGCATCTGCCTCGTCGTCGGTGGATCATACAAGGGAGGCAAGGAGACTTACTACCGTGTCGACTTCATACGTCGTGAGACCAAGTCTCCTAACGACATCATCACCGAGCAACTAGACATTTTGCGTAACTACCGCTACCGCTTCAACATTACTAAGGTAGCTGGTCCTGGTACAGACACCCCCGAGGAGGCGCTTACCACTGAACCCGTCAACATCAATTGGGATGTACTCGTTTGGGACGATGCCGAGATAGACAAGATTATGTACGACGGACAGTACTACCTCTCCGTCTCCAAGGATAAGTTCTCCTTTGGCAAGGACGCCACCAGTGAGAGCTACACCATCCGCACCAACTGGCCCAAGGGCTACGAGATTGTCGACAAAGACGGTAAGGTATGGGCAAAGAGCGAGACCGAAGCAGGTACGCAAAGCACTTGGGCATACTTCACCGAGCCCGCAGGTCAGACCTTTGCTGTCGACAAGGATATGACCAGCACGGTCAATGTCCTCGCCAACACCACAGGCGCAGACCGCACCATCACCACGAAGGAGCTTTTCGTCAAGGCTGGCCGTATCAAGTGGCCTCTCCAGATTAACCAGTCGAACAAGATTGAGCTAGACGTCAAGGTCTACCACAAGGAGAGTGACAGCTGGCAGGATGACTGCACGAAGCTACCAATCAATGCGTATACTTGTGTGCCAGGTACGGAGTACTTCTTCTGGGTCAAGTATACCGATGGTGGCGCACTAGGTCGTATCGCTGTCGATAAGGATGAGCAGTTCCAGTGGACGAAGCTCTCTGACGACTCTAAGAACGGCATCGCCCTCTATAAGGTCGTTGCTAAGGCTGATGATATACCACTAGACCAGTTCTGGCTCTCAGAGCTATCCAAGTTCCGTGTGACCAAGGATGGAGCAGAGAAGCTGACCGACTTCACGCTCAACTATATGAAGTGGGACGCTATCCCCTACAAAGATCCAAACTTCACCCGCAACCTCCTCGATCCCGATAACGAGCCAGTCTATGTGCTTGGAGACTTCAACCAGCGCATCTACATACGTGCTAATGCTCCCTACAATCTGACTGTCACGAAGATTGAGATAGAGAAGATCTCAGGCGAACCAGATCCTAAGCAAGTAGTACGTGGTTGGCACGATGGCAAGCTCATACAGGAGAAGGAGCAGCCACGCTTCGTAGATGGTGAGCCTCTTGACTTCAGGACCTATGACTACGTCAGCGACACCGATCCCGACCTTAAGGGCGACATCGTTTCAGCCGTTGTCACGCTACTCATCACACCCAAGGCTCAGCCTGGCGAGGCAGGCTACTTCGAGAAGCACCAGTTCCGTCTGCACTTCGTGGCTGGTATCCTCCAGCCTGAGGCAAATACCTACGTTGTTGAGGCTGGTCAGATCCCTGTCCTCATCCCCTGCTCGCAGCTCAACAAGGCTGCCGACTGGTGGAATAATTGGTCTACTGAGATGGAGAAGGTTATGGAGAAGCGTAGAAAATCTGGAGGCGAACCAGGTATCTCAAATGCTGTTTACAACAACTATATGGCAGCTGGAGGTTGGACACTTCCCCGCTTAGACCCTAACGACAAGGACTGGACAGCTCAGTGCGTTTGGAGTTCGTTGACTTCTGATGGTGCGAATTCTGGTCTACAGAAGGTCAAGGCAGTCCAGATAGACCTCGGCGGACGTAACTATATCCTCGTACAGCCGAAGGATGAATATGAAGGTGTGGCACTTGTCTCAGCCGTAAAAGGCTATAATACCTCAAAGCCAAAGATCCTTTGGAACTGGACCATTTGGGTGGTCAAGAAGATTGCCAACGGAGGACACGGCTATCCTTGGGATGATGCCGACAATCGTACCGCAGGTGCTCCCTATATGAACCGTAACCTCGGAGCCTATCGTATGGCTTCGGAGCGTTCGAGGGGTGCCGTCTATGACAAGTTCAACAACGATATGTGTGGACTCTTCTACAAGCACGGCACACAAGTACCGCACCACGCTTATGAGTATGCAGGCAAGAACGAGTCCGAGGGTCCCTCACACTGCACGAAGGTATGGTACGACAAGAAGCTCGTCCCCGCAGAGGAGCAGACTCGTATGTCTCCAACGCTCTATGGTATGACGATTTCCAAGACGATGTGCTCTATGCGAGACATCATCGACAAGCCTACACAGATGATCTTCCGTGAGTTGGTATCAGAGTATATCCTCGAGCTAGGTACGACCGAGTGGGGTTCATTCCAGATGGACGCTATGTGGATGGGTGGAGATGGTAAGACCGTACTCAATAACGAGTCGAACTTCAATCTCTTCAACGGCAGGACTGAGAAGACCCCCTTCGATCCCTCTCCTTATGGTTGGAAGGTGCCTGCTGCAGGTCGAGAGTCTAAAGAAATGTGTGAGCACCCGAACCTCTTCTTTGCAAGAAACGGAGCTTACCTCAAGGGTATATGGAATAACCTCAACACCAAGGCTCAAGCAAACGGTCCTGTCCTCCATTGTGCTACACGCTACTCAAACACAGATGCGCTAGTACTCAACTACTATGACCTCTCTAATCAAAAGTGGACGCACACGACGAATGGAGGCGTCCTAGCAGGCGGTGACTATAAGACCTACGCCTCAACGCAGCTACCGATCCGCTGTATCGAAAACGAAGCCGAGTCTGACTATCGTGACTACACGCAGGATGCTATAATGCAAAACGCCCGTAGCGCTACGAGAGCAGCTCGTCGCTACCACCGCTAACCTGTACACCCGTCACGGCACCGCCCGCTAATCGCGGGTACGCCGTGACCGACAAACCACCCCGAGGGGGCGCCGCCTGCTAACGCGGACCGCCGTGCCGACAAACCACCCCGAGGGGGCGCCACCTGCATGTTTGCAGGTAGCGCCCCCTCGCTCGTCGTACCCCCACGTCGCCCTGTTTCCGTACCCCCCCACGTCGCCCTGTAGGGACGCACGGTCTGTGCGTCCGTTCCCGTTAAATCACGGATGCTGTAACGCTTTGTCGACAACGAACGCTCAGACCGAGCGTCCCTACAGCAGTCGTCCCAGCTATCGGAGCTGATCGGAGCGTCCCTACAGCGGGTCGTCCCGGTGCGTCCGTTGCATCAAAACGTGATGTGTAGCAGTTGTCGGGACGCACGATAGTTTCGAGTCGGAGGGTATCCGTTACGTCGCCTTGTAGGGACGCACGGTCTGTGCGTCCGTCCCCGTTAAAGGTTACAGCGTCAAGTTGGTTCGACAACGGACGCTCAGACCGAGCGTCCCTACAGCAGTTGTCCCAGCTATCGGAGCTGATCGGAGCGTACCCCCCACGTCGCCCTGTAGGGACGCACGGTCTGTGCGTCCGTCCCCGTTAAAGGTTACTG